>NZ_JBSICB010000013.1:0-113997 GCF_058245615.1 Chryseobacterium sp. UF-290 | reverse complement strand
AATATTTGCAGTGGTAAAAAGAGAGGAACCTTTTGTAAATTTAATAAGATATAATTTGCACATGTCTTAGAATACACAAATGAAAAAAATTCCTGCATTGATGGTAAAAATAAAGCGAAGTAAACGGTAAGCTATCTATTTTAAAGTGCCCTTTAACTTTAAATATCCCTCATCAAAATTCTCCTATCCCAGATTTATTTGTATTTTTAATGAAAGTCTCAATACACAATGAAAATACAAGATCCCATTTCATTTTTCTTCCTGTTGCTTTTCTTAACCTTATCTCTTTCAGGTTGTGAATCTAAAGGTAAAGAGACAGGCAGCAACATAGCCGGACAGTCTATGGATAAATCCGGAAAAAAGCTAAAAAATGTGGATACTTTTGACCAAAGTACAAAAACGATCCATGTTCTTGTGGCATTATGTGACAATACCTATCAGGGGATTGTTCCGGTGCCTGAAAAAATAGGGAACGGGCAGGATCCTGATCAGAATCTGTATTGGGGAGCAGGTTATGGAGTGCGTACTTATTTTAACAAAAGTAAGGAATGGAAACTTTTAAAAACAGAGAAAAAGGATTCCATCAGGATGGAAAGGCTTATTTTTCAAAATGTTTCAAATAAAAATTACTATCTGGTTGCTGATGCATATGATGGGCAGTATATCAAGAATTGCACTAAAGATTTTTTATACAGCAGCTCCGGTCAGCTAAAAGATGTCATTACTGTTAATCATACAAAGATCGGAATCTATGGAAATTCAAAACTTGTCTCCTATGTAGGACATGACGGATTAATGGATTTTCAGTTATCCGAATCTTTTAAAAATACGGATGGAAAAACAAGGGACTGCATCATTCTAGCCTGCTACAGCAAAAAATTCTTTTCGCCATTATTACGAGAAACCAAAGCCAATCCCCTGGTATGGACCAGTCACCTTATGGCTCCTGAAGCTTATATTCTTCATGATGCTCTAACCGGATATATCCGCAATGAAACGGGAGAGCAGATCAGAAACAGGGCTGCCTTAGCCTATTCCAAATATCAGAAATGCAGCGTGAAAGCAGCAAGCAATCTTTTGATAACAGGATGGTGATATAATTATTGTATTCTCAAATGTATTCTTCCCACCATCTTTCCCAGGTTACATTATCCAGGTGGTTCAGATCTACTTTCTCCCCGATCTTAGGAAGGGTAACCGGAATATTTTTTTCCTCTGCATATTTTGCTGCCAGCTGCAAAGGTTCGTACCAGGCATGCTGAGCTAACTTGAACTTTGAGTTGTGTACCGGAATAAAGTTCTTAGCCTTTAATTCCTGTATCTCTGTCATAAGCTGCTCCGGCAATGTATGAATATACGGCCATTTTTCATTGTATTGCCCGTTTTCCATGACAGCGAGGTCAAATGGTCCATATTGATTTCCAATTTCTGTAAAGTGGTTTCCATAGCCACTGTCTCCACCCAGAAACAGGTTCATAGAAGGGGTTTTCAATACAAAGGAAGTCCAGAGCGAAATATTCCTGTTCAGCAGCCTTCCGGAAAAATGTCTTGCCGGTGTAAGAGTAATCCTGAATCCTTCTGCTATATCAATGCTTTCCCACCAGTTCTTTTCTATGATCTTGTCATGGCTCCAGCCCCAATATTCAAAATGCTGTCCGGTTCCCAAGCCACAAATGACTTTTCCCACTTTATCTTTTAAAGCCTGAACGGTAACATAATCCAGGTGATCCCAATGATCGTGGGAAATGAGTAAAAAGTCTACCTCAGGCATATGCTCTGGTTTATAATAGTCAGCTCCCTGAAAAGCTTTGACAGAGCCGGGCATCGGGGAGGCATTTCCACTGAAAACAGGATCGATCAGAAATTTCCTGCCATCAATCTGTATCAAGTAGGAACTGTGCCCAAACCATACGAGAACATTTTCTTCAGGCCGAAGATTCCTGAGGTCTGTAACCACATAGGGAAGTTCAGATGCGGGAGAGGTATTCTCTACTTTGCAAAGGCTTTGAAACAATGCTTTTGTCATACTTTCTCCTTCGAGCAAAGGAGGTGTAGTCAGTATATTCTGAAATCTTCCGTTGAGATAATTGGGAAGCGTACTGAAATATTCTTTTCTTTTTTCATCGGGAAACTGCCCAAGCTGCTTTACTAAATTCATTGCTTTGTTTTTACATTCTAAGTCTTTCTTCTTCCAGATCCAGCCTTGTCAAATAATGCCTTATATATTCTTCATCAATATTCGGATTACGTCTGTTTTCTTCCCGGAGCCAGATGCGCTGCTGTTCCAGGGTTTCAAAATAGATATCTTTAGCCTCATCTGAAAGCTTGTGAACGGAGTCTTCCTGATCTTCCTGCTCCCAGCGGTCCATCAACCTGTTGAAATATTCATTTTCACTTCTTCGTTCTTTATAGTTTTCATCCAGATACCTGAAGGCAACACGACGTATTTCTTTTCTTAAAAATTGTTCCGATTCTTCTTCAGACATATAATCTCCTCCGTTATCAGCTAAATTTAGTTTGCTGATCAGTGCCGGCAGCGTCAGTCCCTGAATAATCAGAGTAGCAAGAATCACTATAAAGGTAATAAAGAGAATGAGGTCACGGTGTGGAAAGGGTTGTCCGTTGTCCATCATGACAGGAATGGATAATGCCGCCGCTAAAGAGACTACCCCACGCATTCCGGTCCAGCTCATGAGTATCGGTGCTTTCATCCCGGGATCTCTATCGGCCACATTAATGAAATTCCGCATGATCAGGGTAACGAAAACCGCCCCAAAAGAGGCAAAAAAGCGCACAATGATCAATACTGCCGTAATCAATAATCCATATCCCACAGCATTGGAAAGGCTTATTCCCTCTTTATCCAGTCCTACCATAATTTCCGGCAGATCTAACCCAATCAGCAAAAACACAATACCATTGATCAGAAACACAAAGCTTTCCCATACATTAGAACCTCTTAGCCTTGATTCTGAGGTCCTGAAAATTTCATGCCTTCTTACGGAAAGAAAAAGTCCTCCGCTTACAACGGCAAGCACACCGGACGCATGGACCTCTTCTGCCGCGATATACATGACATAAGGGGCTACCAGACTGAGTATAGCATCCATATTGACATCGGTAGGAAATATTTTTTCTATTTTCAGAAAAATATAAGCCAGCACAATGCCTATTCCCAACCCTCCGAATACCATCCATCCAAAACTTAGGGCTGCTTCCTGCCATATAAACTGTCCAGTAGCAACAGCCACCATTGCAAACCTGAAAATGATCAGTGAAGAAGCATCATTGAATAAGCTTTCTCCCTCCAAAACAGTAGAGACATTCTTGGGAACTTTTACAAATTTCAGAATAGCTCCTGCGCTCACGGCATCCGGAGGTGATACAATTCCTCCGAGTACAAATCCTAATGCCAATGAAAATCCCGGAATATATGAGTTTGCCACAAAGGCGACCGATATTGCGGTAAGGAAAACCACAATAAAAGCAAAGCTGGTAATGATACGTCTCAGCTTCCATATTTCCTTCCAGGAAACGGCAAAAGCGGCTTCATACAAAAGCGGCGGAAGAAAAATAATAAATATAAGTTCGGGATCAATTTTAATAACCGGCAAACCGGGAATAAAACTGATAAGAAGCCCAGCAATAACCAATATAATAGGATAGGCTACTTTTAAACGATTGGCCAGCATAATAGCTGCAATAATTACCAGGACCAGTCCTAAGTAATAAATAAAATTTTCCACCATTGTTTTTCAATTAATTTTCAAACCAAATTAAATAATTTTTGAGAAATATTCTTTTTTTTTATTTGATTTTCCATCTCAATAGAAAAATAAATAGGGGTATTCGCTCCGGAAGTTTTTTATTTTTTACAGTCTGAAGTTTTACTGTGTAATTTTTAAAGACAGGCAAATACTTTTGTTGATATTTTTTCTGATTTGGTCAAAAATATGCTGCCATACGAAAATGTACGGCAGCATTGATGATTAAAGGTTTTCTCTGAAAAAAGGGATTACTTTTGCCAATGCCTGTCCTACCGGTTCAGGCTGGTCATAAAGTTCATAATGCGAATATCCTTCTATGATCATTAGTTCCTTCTTTGCTGATGCAGCTCTTCTTACGATCTCATACCCGTCTCTGTAAGCTCCGAAACCTCCGGGCTTATCTCCGATCACCACCAGAATAGGTTGAGTAAGCAAGGTTTCACTTAAATGAAATGCATCCCAGCCCATTCCTACCGCCATACGGGAATAAACAGCACTGGTCGCTCCACCCGGAGCCTGCCCTCTTGAAGTCTTATAATAATCTGTTGCTTCTAAAATATCAATGTCTTTGATTCCCGCTTCTTTTCCGGCTACTACCGAATCCGGCAGCATATTGATGGTCAGCAGATCATTTCCTGCGGCTTCTGAAGAACGCTGTTTGGCTATATTTTCCAGGACTTCCAGAGGACTTCCACCTGCAAAACCGTCTCTCAGAAGCCGCCCGAAGTTGACTCCGGTAATAGAAACTACAGCTTTAATTCTCCGTTCTGTCATCGCAATATTCAGAGCATAAGCGCCACCGCCACAAATGCCCAGGATTCCTATCTTGTCCACATCTACATAAGGCAGGGTTTCCAGATAGTCAATGGCATAACGCACATCATCGGTACGCTGATAAGGGTTTTCTATATATCGAGGAGTTCCCCCGCTTTCTCCCTGAAAAGAAGCATCGAATGCCAATACAACAAATCCCGCTTCAGCCAAAGCTTTTCCGTATACATTACCAGCGGTCTGTTCTTTACAGCTTCCGATAGGGTGCATGGATATTATGGTGGGATACTTTTTGCTTTCGTTGAAATCTGCCGGGAAAATCAATATTGCGGCATTATCCCATGCGATATTTTTAAATGTTACTGATTGTGTGTTCATTTTTTTTATTTTTTGTTGTTAGTTGTGGGTTACTAATTATTGGTTGCTGGCTATTGTGCCACAGATGACTTTTCTGCTTTCTTTTAACTTTTCTACTTAAGCCAGTTTTTCCTGAAAGAATGGAACCAACTGCCCTACGGCTTCGTTCACATAGTTTTCTCTGTCGTATAGAGACATATGGTTCGCTCCTTCTATAATATATTTTCTTTTGTCTGTGGTTGCTGCACGCTCAATAAGGTCATCACTCATCCATGCGCTTCCCGCAACACTTCCTACTAAAGCCAATAACGGTTGTGTAAAAAAAGCTTCCGCTTTATGGTAGGCATCATATGAAATGATCTGTGTAAGGCTTCTTGCTGTCACAACCCCAGGAGCCGTAGGATACTGGCAACGGTCTGTATGATAATATTCCCAGGCCTCTCTTAATTCTTCATTCGGAGCATCTTCTTCTCTCATTGGTGCCAATGGAATGGTCTGAATTTCCGGATGATCAGCATCTGCCGTTCTTGCATTGGAGCCTGCCAGTAAATAAGGTAATGAATCGGCATCTTTTACATTGTTTTCCCAACCGTTTCTGAACATCGATCCGATGTTTACTGCACTGATCATTCCTACCGCCTTTATTCTATGGTCATTGATCGCCGCATTGGCAGTATACCCTGCCCCCGCACAGATTCCCATTGCACCGATCCTATTGGCATCGGTATAAGGTAAGGTCGTTAAGTAATCTATAACCGCACTTATATCTTCTGTTCTTATATATGGATTTTCCAGCTGGCGTGGCTCTCCTGTACTTTCTCCCTGGTATGAAGCATCGTAAGCAACCGTGATGAATCCATGTTCGGATAGTTTTCCCGCGTATAGACCTGCTGTCTGCTCTTTTACTCCACCACCCGGGTGAGAAACTACCACTGCCGGATATTTTTTGTCCCGGTCAAATCCTTCAGGAAAATTGATAATGGCTGAAAGGGTAATACCCTGACCATTTCCGTTTCTGATACTGATCTTTTCTTGTGACATGACTTTAAATTTTTATTTGTTACTGATTGAATTATTAACTCTTTTTGATATCCCAAAGGTATGGAGACCTATTGCCTCGAAACGGAGACACATTACCTGAAAACAGATACATTTTACCTTTTTATTTTAGGTATAAATGGCATTAATCTTTAAAGTTGTCTAAAAGAGCGGGAATTTATTTAACCACAGATAACACAGATTTTCACAGATGTTTATGTATATTTCTTATGAGAATCTTGGTCACAAATTCACACGAATGACCGCATATATTTTATGATGGGTATGAATTGATTTTTATATATGATGGTAGTGTTATCATGATGATCGCGTTTGTTTATTTGGCCACTAATTACACGAATTTACACGAATGAAGCATTGGTTTTAGGTTTTGGATAAGCCAAATGAATTGGAATGTCATATCATATCTGAGCCGGCTAAACACTCTTATTAATATAACCTGAATTCGGGATAAGGCACTTTACCTGAAAATAAGATTTGGAAGCTGGAGGCTGGAAGAAGGAAGTTATTGAGGTTTGAAAACAGCTGAAGATCAATTTCATTCTTGTTTTAAGAAGTACTTCATCAAGTTTTATGATAACTATCAGAAATTATTTGTTCAATATTAACTTCCAGCTTCCCTCTTCCAGCTTCCTGACTTAAACCTTTGTTTCTTATCCCGAACTCAGGTTAATATAGAAAACCAATATTGATACTTAATGACATATCCTAGCCCCGATAGTAACGGTTACCCCGCAGCATAGGCCGGAGGGCCAGGGTTATGGGATGGGCAAGATCCGGCGTGAGGAGTATGAGTGGATAGCGGGATAAAGCTCCTGAAAAAAATAAAGACAACTCATTGAGCCGCCTTTTATCATGTTGAATATATTTTTACTGATTTCTGAAGACCTTGGGTGATAATCCTGTTTTTTTACGGAAGAATCTTGCAAAGTAATTGGGATAATCGAAGCCGAGGCTGTATGATATTTCACTTACAGAAAGGGTGGTATTCTTTAATCTGTCTTTGGCCAGCTTTACGACATAGTCATGAATATGGTCCAACGGGGATTTCCCTGTAAAGTGCTTGATAAGGTCCCCAAAATAATTGGCCGAAAGGTTACTTTTCTGTGCAAAATATGCTACCGAAGGGAGGCCTGCCACATTTTCATTTTCTCTGAAATAGTTTTCCAGGTTCTTATAAAATTCATCAATGACCTTATGGTAAATATCGCTTCTGGTATCGAACTGGCGGTTATAAAAATCTTTAACATAAGTAAGAATCAAATTGACATAAGAAATGATCACCGTTCGTGAGTAGTATTCTTTCTGAAATTCGTGATTTGCTTTTCTGAACAGGTCCCACAAAATGGTTTCTTCTTCCCTGGTCAGAAAAAGGGCTTCGTGATTATTGTAATGAACAAAGCTATAATCCTTCGCATATTTCTCAAGGTATTTGGCACTTACCATCATGCAAAGTCCGGAAAATGGTGGTGCTATCTCCCATTCCAAAGTGTTCTGCGGACAGTCAACATACACATAGGACGAATCTGACTGGTCTTCCAGCAGCTGATAAGACGTGAAGTTGATCTCCATCGGCGGCTTAATCGCCAAAAGATAGAAATCGATGGTAACGGGTTCGGATTTTAACCTGATATCATTCTGCGCTTCAAAGTCTACAATGTGAAGGTCATCACTCTTCAGATTATCTACATTCAGATAATGACAAAATCCAGGTATGCTCAATATTTTGGTGCTCATTGTAGTACAGGCTTTCAATAATGGGGTAAAATTAGATATTTTGATTGGTTACCCTATGATACAAATTCAGGAAAAACGGATACATTTTACTGTTTATATTCTATTTGGATGTAATAATGAATAAAAGCACTAAACCTATCAATAAGATAATGCCTACTATAACGGCAGCCTGAAAGACATGCTTCATATACCTTTTCCTATCAAATGTAAATTTTTCGGGATGAATACAGAATTCCTCAAAGACAAACGGGTCTATTTTCAAATCCGGTCTGAAGCAGGTAATTCCTTCAATGAATCTGGCTCTTAAAGCTCTGCCATTTTTTGTATAATAGGAATATCCGGGATCCGTCCCAAACATTACCCTGGTCACATTTCCATTTACTCCTACAGCCAGCACCCATGTTTTCCCCATCGATGTCAGATTTACCTCATATTCTTCTGAAAGATAAGACCTTTCCAATTGACTGTAAAGAATTTCATCCCTGCTTCCATCTACTTTATCATAATGAATTCCTTTGTCATCCACCATAATTCGTATTACAGATCCAGATCTTGCCTTTTTCAAAAAACGGAAAAACCGATACATCGCTATAGACCAGATTGGATAATACAGAATGGCAATTACCACAAGCACTTCTATCCTTTCACAGACCAGAAAAGGAAATACAGAAAGTACAATAAACAGAACCAACAATATCGCTATTCCGAAAATTCTGATCAGCCAGGTAATGATCCAGCAGGGTTTGGAAACCAATGGTACAAATTCTTTTCTTCTCTCCTCTTGCATCTGTTCAATATACAAAAAATGCTGTTAATATAAAAGAGCCGCAGTGGTTCCTACAGCTCTTTCAGTACAAAATTGAAAAATAAGATATGTTATTGAAACTACGAGATCGTGTATGTTTTTTCTGTACTGGTATTATAGGTCTCGGAAATCACATTGTCTACGAACCTCCATTCTGCGACGGCGTTTCCGGAAGTAAATTTCACATGCAGATATCCTCTTTTATAAAGGTTGGCATACTCCAGATCATCGATCAAAAGAGAAAATGCCTGAGCCAATTCTATTGCCTGGGTAGGGTCTGATGTGATTCCCAGATAGCCTTCAAGCCCCGGAGAGGAAACCGAGCTGCATGCCAGTTCTGTTCCAATCAAATTTCCCTGTGCATCTTTAAGTTTTCCTAACCATGCGTTGTGCGTATCTCCTGCCAGCACCACAACATTCTTTCCGGCCAAAATGGAATACAGCTGCTCCCTTTCTATAAAGTACCCGTCCCAGGCATCCAGATTATAAGGCAGTGTGGTAGTAATCCTCGCAATTTCCTGCGGAGTAAGGGTATTCTGAAGAGCCAGCATAGTAGCCGGCTGTGCACTCCCATGCTGTTTTATTTCTGCTAAAATCTGGTTCAGCAGCATTAAGAGTTCAGCAGGAACCATCATTTTGGTCATCAGGATCTGCTGTCCCAGCACTTTCCATTTTGCTGTATCTGCATTGATCTGAGAACCCAGCCATGACATCTGGTCACTTCCGATCAGTTTTCTGTCCGGACTCAAAAAATCTGTTTTAAACTGAGCCTCATTAAAGTTTCCTGCAGTGTCCAGATAATCGGAATACTCCATCTGTTTATCTCTCGCAATCACCCTTGTATCCATCATATACAAAGAAAGAATATTTCCGAAACTGAAACTTCTGTAGATTTTCAGGTCTTTCCCGGTCTTAAGAGGAATATATTCGCTGTACGCCTGGAAAGCCGCCATTTTTCTTGCCTGAAAGTCTCCTTCATTGGGCTGATGATTTTCTGCTCCGGTCTTATAGGTATCATTGGCAAATTCATGATCATCCCACACGCAAATGAAAGGTTTTTTCTGGTGAAGAAGCTGAAGGTTCTTATCACTTCTGTACTGTCTGTATCTTTCCCTGTAATCGCCGAGGTTCAGAATTTCCTTAGCAGGCATATGAGCTCTTCCAAGCTGATTGGTGTAAGGATTCGTTCCGTATTGCCCGGGAGCATATTCGTAGATATAGTCCCCAAGGTGTACCACTACATCTGCTTCGGATGCAGCAATCGCTCCGTATACGTTAAAAAGCCCGGCTGGAAAGTTTGAGCATGACACCACCGCCATTTTCACTTCACTGACAGCATCTGTCTTGGAAGGTAATGTAAGGGTTTCTCCTGTTACACTGACCTCCCTGGTTTTGACGTTGTAAAATCTATAGTAATATTTTGTATTGGAAGAGATATTCTGTACATCAACAGCTACGGTAAAGTCATTGACTGCCGTTGCATTAACCTGTCCTCTCCTTACCACTTCAGAAAAAGTACTGTTCTTACTTATTTCCCAGGTGATTTCAGCATCAATACCCACAGAATACCTCGTCCAGATAATCACCCCACCTGCTGTAGGATCAAAACTTGCAACTCCGGATTCGAAGCCGGCATTTTTAAGGTCATCAGGAGCCATTCCGCTCTCTGTAAAATCATCACTGCAGCTTTCAATTAAAGGAGCAATAAAGATTCCCCCGGCTGCCAATAGTGTATTTTTAAGAAACCTTCTTCTGTTGAGCTGGTTATTGTTTTCCATCATTACTTTTTTTGCAAAGCAACGGAATCTCCGGAAGAAGGCTGTTAACTGAGTTTTAATTATTCTTTATGCTTTTTTTAAACATATGTTTGACATAATATTTTATTCAAGTAAATACTTAAGATTAGATAATACCATGTCTCCTTTTATCATATTGATATAAAAGTCACTGATACCTAGCTCTCATCCATAGTATATTGTTGGAATTCATCAACAATAATAGAAAAGCAAAATGATAGTAGAAAGTGTGACATTCATTTACAAGAGATCCTTTTTAAAAAGGATAATATTATTATCACTCATAAAAACTAACCGCTTGCCTGTATAAATATTGAAGCTGATGAGAAGGTTTTTGAGGATGTGCTATAAGTAGTTTAATTTCGTGAAATTTTGAAATGATTTCAATAAGTTTTACTTTACTAGAGAAAGATCTTAAAAAATAAAAACCGCTCACATTATGTAAGCGGTTGATTTTCTGTGGTCCACCTGGGAACCAGGGACCACCTGATTATGAGAAAGAGTAACTTTCATTTCCTATATTTTCATTTCTTAACAAATCGGCTGAAAATAAGATCTTTATAAGATTTATACATTCTTTTAATTTCCAATTTTTTCTTATTTTATATAAATTTGTTGTACCTATGTTGTACCCAGCTAAATTTAATCTCTATGGCAACTATTAAAATAATCCAAAGAACCAAAGCCCTTTCAAATGGGCTCTTCCCTATCTTCTTAAGAATAACTAAAGATAGAAAATCTAAGTTTATTTCACTGAATTTATCATGCGAAACTTCTCAATGGAATGAAACTAAGTCTGAATTCAGAAAAAGTTACCCTAATTTTAAACAGCTTAATCATTCATTAATTGAAATAAAGAATAGAGCAGAAAAAATAATCACCGATACTATTTCTCAAGGAGAAGATATTACTTTAGAAGAGTTTGAAGAACTCTTTTTCAACTTCAAAAACGATAAAAAAATATCTGTAAATACCTTCTGGGATAATCATATAGAAGATCTAAACAAAACAGGTAGAACTGGAAATGCAAGGTTTTTTAAAGATTCCAAACAAAGCTTCATGAAATTTCTAAATGACAAGACCATCTATTTTAAAGACATTACGCCATTACTGCTCGATAAATATGAAATATTTTTAAGAGAACGTGGAAATATGGAAAGTAGTATTGCTGTAAAAATGAGGTCTATCAGAGCCTTGTATAATGATGCTATAAAAAAAGAGTATGCCAAAAAAGAAAATTATCCTTTTGATAAGTACAAATTATCTAAGCTAAAAGGGTCAACTAATAAAAGAGCATTAAGTATTGAAAATGTTCAGAAAATAAAAGAATTAGATACTACAAAACATCCTACCTTGCTTAACACTAAAAATTACTTTTTGTTCAGCTATTATACTGGTGGAATGAACTTTTATGATATGATGAAACTAACTTGGGATAATATTGTAGAAGACAGAATAACTTATATTCGTAGTAAAACAAAAGGTAAATTTAATATTAAGATTCTGGATCCGGTACAAGAAATCTTGAACTATTATAAATCACAGAACAGAAAAACACCTTATGTATTTCCAATCATACTTAAAGAAGATTCTACACCGCTACAGCTAGAATACAGGAAAGAAAAAACATTAAAAAAGTACAACAAAGATTTAAGAGAAATAGCTAGAATATGTAAAATTGATGATAAGATTACTTCTTACGTTGCCAGACATAGTTTTGCTACCAACCTAAAGCAAAAGGGAGTTTCTACCGATATTATTTCAGAAGCAATGGGACATCAGAACTTAGCTATTACACAAGCTTATCTTAAAGAACTTGAAAATGATGTGATAGATGATGCTATGAGTAAACTCTTATAATAAGTGTCAAAGTGCCTTTTATCTTCAAAAATAGCTCCCGGATAACATAGAGAACAACACAACAAGCTACAAATCAACTACATAAGGTTAATTTCAATATGAGATTAACCTTTTTTCATTTAAAAAATTAACATTTAAATAAAGAATATTAACCATTAAATTTTAAAAATTATGCAATTAAGACAAAGCGAGAGAAAAAGAGCCAAGATAAAAATGGCTCTTCAAGGTAGTGCAGGAAGCGGTAAAACTTATTCAAGCTTGCTGTTGGCACAAGGCTTAACCAATGGTGACTTCTCAACAGTAGCAGTTATAGACACAGAAAATGGGAGTGCCGATTTATATGCTCATTTGGGCAATTATAATGTACTTTCATTAACTCCTCCTTTTACACCTCAAAAGTATGTAGAAGCTATTGAAATATGTGAGAAAGCAGGAATGGAGGTTATTATTTTAGATAGCATCTCCCACTGTTGGGATTATCTGTTGGATTATCATAGCTCATTAGCAGGAAACAGTTTTACGAATTGGGCAAAGATTAAGCCTTTAGAGAAATTGTTTATTGATAAAATACTTCAATCCAATGTTCATATTATCGCTACTATGAGAACCAAACAGGATTATGTTTTAAATCAGAAAGATGGAAAATTTATTCCTGAAAAGGTAGGATTAAAGGCTGTTCAAAGAGATGGTATTGATTTTGAATTTACTATTGTCTTTGATGTAGACATTAAACATTTCGCTGTCTCAAGCAAGGACAGGACAGGTTTATTTATGGATAAGCCCGAGTTTAAAATATCTGCTGATACAGGACAACTTATTTTAAACTGGTGTAATTCCGGTATTGCAGAAACTGCAAGTTTTGCAACCTCTTCTGAATCCTCTGTCACTTCTCTGAACTCAACAGATTATTTTGGTCCTGGTGATGAGCGCTTCCCTATAGAATATGGTATTAATAGTAACATCAGTAAGGAAAGTATTCTCAATAGAATCAGCACCAGCAATACCATTGCTGAACTTTTGGCTATTTACAAACAGTACCCAGAATATCAGCAGGAATTAAAGCCTGAGTATGAAGCCAGAAAATCATTTTTAATAAAATTATCCAACCCTCAAAACTTTTCAACCAATGGATACCATTAATAATATCAGACCAGCTACATTAGAAGAAGCATTTGAACTTAGACCAGCACAAAATATTAAAGAGATTTCTTTATATGAAAGCAGAATGAATAATGATACAGCTCATCATTCAAATCAAGATTATTTTATTCCTGGTGTTGTTCCAACTGAAACAAAACCAAGAAAGCAGGCAGAGACAGAGCAAAGTAAGGAGTATCAAGAGTTTGATAGTTCTTTTCAAAGAATTGAAGTTCACCAGGAAAATAAACCAATGGAAGAGAAAACATATGAACACAAACCCTTCATTGAAGCCAATACACAAGCGGTCAATCTCTACCATTTAAAGAACGACTGTATTATCCCGGTTTTCAGTAAAGATAACGAAAAAACAATTGCACACCAAGAATTTATCGATGTAGTAATGAATGCAGCGCAAAAGGTATTTCCTATGCAGAGTATTACAGAACCTGAAATAAGGGTATCACACCAGATTAAAGGCAGGACACCGGATGCTATACACCTAAGTGTAAAAGACCTATTGGACCACCAAAAAACAATTTATTATGAAAGAATGGCATTTATTATCAGGATTCCTGGTATAACAGATATAGTAAATGGAAATAAACTATCACTTACAATAGGCGGTGTCAGAAGCTATAATCTGGAAAATCTTTACAATAAGAAAACACTGGAACGAATGAAGTTTTTCATCGGATTTCAGAATCAGGTATGCTGTAATCTATGTGTGTCAACAGATGGATTCAAGGAAGATATGAGAGTATCCGGTACTCAGGATTTATATTCCAAAACATTGGATGTTATGCAGAATTATGATGCAGAGCTTCATTTAAAGGAGATGAAGGAGCTTACCCATGATTCTCTTTCTGAACATCAGTTTGCACAGCTTATAGGCAGAAGCAGGTTGTATCAGCATCTACCTAAGCAAGAAAAACAGAATATTTCTTTGTTAAACTTCAATGACAGCCATATTAATACAATGGCGAAGGATTATTACGAGGATAAGAACTTTTGCAGACAGGAAGATGGAAACATCAATTTATGGTCAGTGTATAATCTCTTCACACAGGCCAATAAGTCTTCATATATAGATACTTTCCTGGATAGGAATCTGAATGCCCTTGAATTTGCCAAAGGTATTCAGAAAACGCTCAATGGTAATTCTGATTACTGTTGGTTTTTGAGCTAGAGAGACTGCCCCTTAATTGGGGTAGTTTTTTTACATGCACTACAAGCAAAAGAACATTGTAAACAAAAAGTAAATTTAATTTTTAATACGTCAAGTTCTGTCGCTTTGTTGTGATAGCTTTGCATTATAACTGGTAAAGAATAGATTAAAAATAAGATTAAGAGTGTTCATGCTAAATCCATTAAATAAATCTTTTTATTGTGAACTAAAAAATATACTTTTGCAGAAAAATTTAAATATAATTACTTAATACTTACACAACTATGAAAAGACAATTATTCTCGTTGGCATTATTAGCGTCGTCATTTACATTTGCGCAATCATGGAACTTAACCGGAAATACGGGGACTAATCCAGCCAATAATTTTATTGGGACGACTGATAATCAACCATTAGTTTTTAAGGCTAATAATAATTCATCACTTCGTATACTTCCCACGGGAGCCTTAAGAGTTGGGCTAAATGATACAGATACCAATCCTGGTACTACCTTGAGGGTATATAATAATGAAAATACTGTTTTTGAGATTGCCAATCCATTGGGAAGGTTTCAAATTGGGAAATCTACATGTAACGGTTGCTTTGGTGGGGAATTAGGAGATACTGTTTTAAGAAATCTTGACATTTCTCACAATATTATTATAGCTCAGCCCAATGATGGTAATGACGGTTCCACCTATTTTGGTATTCAGGATGGTTATAATGGAACATGGGTAAAATTCTTCAATAATGCCATTGCCAGGTTTGATGGTAAAATTAAAGCGAAAGAAGTTGAGGTTAAAGCTAATGTATGGGCTGATTATGTGTTTACAAAAGAATATCAGCTGAGATCTTTAGAGGATGTTGAAAAACATATTAATGAAAAAGGACATTTGCCTAATATTCCAAATGCCCAGGAAGTGATCAAAAACGGAATTAATGTTGCTGAGATGAATTCCAAACTTCTTGAAAAGATTGAAGAATTAACACTATATTCCATTGAGCAAAACAAGAAATTACAGCAACAGTCAGAAAAGATTGAAATATTAGAAAAGCAATCCGAAGAACTTAGAGAGTTGAAACAGCAAGTTCAACAACTATTATCAACACAAAAATAATCACAAATGAAAAGAAAATTACTATCGCTGTCATCACTGATGATAGGATTTTTTGGTTTTTCTCAAACCGAAGTCTACTTTAAATATGATGAAGCCGGAAACCAACGATACAGAGGGACTAATGTAGCCGGGAAAACAGTACAAGAGCCTGCAAAAACAGAAGCTAAAACTGTTTCTGTAACCCAGACTCAGCCAGAATCTCAAATCATTGATGAAGCAGCCTTTTGGAAACAAATCAGGTTATATCCAGTTCCGGTAAATGATGTGTTAACCATTGACTGGACGGAAGAAGTGGATGGACTCATAGAATCTGTATCACTATATCAACACAGTACTGTTCACTGGAAATTCCAACAGCAGAATATGCCTAATCTGAATAAACAGATTAAAATTAATATGACAGGCTATGAATGGGGAGTGTACGTATTACGCTTTACATTGAAAGACGGAAGAATTTTTAGCCGAAATATTACCAAACGATAATTATTAGCTATGAAATTTAACGAAACGAAAATAAAGATATTTTCAACATTTATACTGTTGTTATATTCGGTATTGAGCTTTTCACAGACCATACTGTACCAGGCAGAAAGTACCTCAAGAACGGTTCAAGATCCGCAATCGGTGGTGTTAGCACCAGGATTTCGTGCTTCTTCCAGTTCATCGAATCCATTTGTAGCTAAAATCGGTCCAGCTACTGATAATCCGGGAGGTGGACCAATTGACTCCAATGCAGGTATAACAAACCCATCAGGAACGACTGCTCCAGATGGAAAAAGTTTCCATGATACTAAAGGGAATATAGAAGTAAATGGAGCAGGACAATTGCAGTTTACTTTGCCTATTGCTTTACCACCAGGGGTGAAAAGTGTAGCACCGCAAATTAACCTTGTTTATACTAGTGGCTCTGGAAATGGAATTGCTGGATATGGATGGAATATATCAGGCCTTACAGCTATTTCAAGAATAGGAAAAACTATTGAAAAAGATGGAGAAGTAAAGGAAATTCAGCTAGATTACTCTGATTATTATAGTTTTAATGGTCAAAGGTTAATTCTCAAATCCGGTGAATATGGTAAAGATGGGGCAGAATATATGACGGAAAAATATTCCAATATTAAAATAAAATCATTAGGGGCTAAAAATGGGGTTCAAGGGCCTATGCTGTTTCATGTAATCTTTGAAGACGGTTCACAGGCCTGGTATGGAGATACAGAACATGACGACCCTGAACATTACAGTGGAGCAAGGACTTCAATGGAATACAATATTATAAAATGGACAGATGTAAAAGGCAATTACATCACTTATGAATATGAAAAAAATTTATATATGCCTAATCAATCAGGTATGGGCGGTGATGTTACCAGGATTAAGAAAATAAAATGGGGTGGAAATGTAGCATTGAATAAAGAACATTTCAATGAAATCCAGTTTAATTATAATATTGAAAGGAATATAAAAGAACTTTCTTACCATAAGGGTTATTATTACAATCAGGACAAATTACTGAACGAAATTATTGTAAAAAACAATGGAAATCAATTTAAAAGATATACTGTCGAATATGCAGATAATGGAACCAGTTATCAGTTTGCAAATAAAATAACAGAATATAATGCCAGTAATCAGGCTGCTAACCCTGTTACAATAGAATACGAACCTTATCAAGGAGGTAATGAAGAAACTACAAAAGAAAACAATATTGCGACCAATAATACAAAAAAGTATGGCGATTTTGATATGGATGGGATTACCGATTACCTTGAGTTTATTCCTAATCCTGGAACCGCAGGTTCTGTACAGGTGGGGGTAATAAATTTCAGAAATTCAGTATATAAGGATGTACCACTTATACCATTAAAATATGAGCTTAACCGTTTTACCGCTGCCGAATTTGCAAAAGCTACCTCTGTAACTTTTAAAAAAGATGGTTTTGTAAAAAATAAGGTAGGAGTTGTAATACCCCATAAAGTCCCAACTTTAGATCCTGAGAAACCAAACTATGAATTGCTAGTATATTCCATAGATATTGCTGACCTTACATTTAAACTGGAATATTCGAAAGTAATTCCTTATAATCTATATACTCCGGGAGGTGAATTGAGCGGCGGATCTGAATGTACTGCATCATTGCCACTCAATGTAAGCTATTTAGAAAGTTACGACTATGATGGGGATGGTATTTCAGAACTGATGATAGGATTTAATAAAAGAAACCGATGTACAAGCCCACCATATGCCAATAGAGTCTCTACTCCTGGCGAACATAGTGATACTATAGAATCCATTGGAAGTCAGCTGCCTCTATTACAACCCCGGATTAATTCCTCGAATGTAGAGTATGGAGATGATGTTCTGGCAAGTTTGGAATTAGAGAACTCTCAGAGTAGAATTTTACCACCTGATGGTGGTACAATAGATCATTTTACATATTATTCCTCATATTTGATCGGCATTGATGAAAATACAGACATTAGTAACAGTATTTATAAATATGATGGAGGTGTAAATATTAATAATTCGTTGGATAATAACAGAAATAACCGTTTTGCTGATTTGAATGGAGACGGTATACAGGATATTATTCAGGTTAAACCAGACGGAACAATTATCAATGTTTATAATTTTCGTAAACAAACTGCCGGGAACTACACAAAGGTAAGTATCGGAGACTTTTCAGGACAAAAGCTCGAAGGAATTTCCTCTGCTGCCTTATATGGAGATTTTAATGGTGATGGAAAAGTTGATGCTTTAGTTCCCCAAGCCAATAAATCTTATAACTGGAATTTATATATTTCAGATGGCAAAAAGTTCAAACAGTCTTTCATCAATAACTTTATCTATTATAGTTCCGGGCCTGAGATATTGAAGGAGACCAGCCATCATGTGTTGGAAGCCGGAGGGGGATGCTCCTATTCGGATAGCAGATATTTTCAGTATAATGTTGCAGATCTTGATGCGGACGGTAAGTCAGATATTGTGGTTAGTTATATATTTATTACTAATCATGAATGGAACAGCCATCATGATCAGGAAAAAACAGTTTTGCGTACTTTTGTATATTCAGTTAATAAAACTACAACAGACAATACGGCAAGTTTTGCTAAAGCTTTCTATTCAACAGCAGGAGGAGATAGTGTTTTTTTACAAAGTTCTCCTATTCAAACAAACGGCGATTTAAATTTCTATAGGGTAAGGGATTGGAGAAGAGAATATGGTCAAAAAGTTATTCCGTTTGGAACACTAAGTTTAAACCGAACTAATCAGCAAATTATATCTATAGGTAAGCCCGATGATTGTTCAGGAGTAATTGGCTGTCCTTACAATTATGTTACTCAGTACGGGTATCCATATATTCCTTCTTTAGCAAGAGCTAAGTTTATTAAACAAGGCGATATTACAACAGAAGTTTCTTATCAGGAGCTTAACTCTAAAGCTGATGAGAATTTTTACAAACCAATCAAAAAAGAATTATTCCCTTATTTTGAACTAGAACAAATTCCTTTATCAGCAGCTGTATCAAGACTTAAACAAATTCTTCCTGATAAAACATTAATTCAGGATTTCAGGTACAGAGGCTTTTTAAGCCATCTTACAGGAAAGGGCATGATTGGTTTTCGTCAAAGTGCCCAGTCGTCCTGGTATGCGGTTGGATTTGAAAATACCAAAATCTGGTCAGGAGCAGAGATAGATCCTCTTTTTGATGGAGTTCCTGTAAAAGAATGGTCGATTAGAACCAATGACGAAAGCAAAATATTCCCTACAGATATTTCGGAAAACAATACCCAACTTTTAAGCTTTAAATCTACAGTATATGAAGTTTTTAAATTATTAAACGGGCAGCTTGTTACTACTCCTGTTTCTGACACTGATAAACCGAAGATTGTAATAGCTACTGTTCCTAAAAGTACCAAAACAAAGGATTTCCTTAGTGGTACAATAACTAACGGCTCTATTACCTATGGAGATTATTATCTTCCGAAACAAAGTATCACTAATATTAATAATGGTTATGCAGTAACAACTTCTGATTTTGAATACATTCATAATCTATCAGGAATTGGGGCGGATTATTTTGTAGGACGTCAAAAAAACAAAACAGAAACAATACAAGCCTATGGCGATACAAAATCCACTAAAGAAGAATATACTTATGAAAATAATCTACCAAAGACATTAAAAACATGGAACAGGGATAATACAGGCTATTTATTGGAAACATATAACTACGATAGTTTCGGAAATTTAATTCAAAAAGTAATCAGTAACAGCGTAGACTCACAAACGCAAACTGTTAAAACCGAATATGATTCTAAAGGTAGGTTTGTTGTAAAGAAAACAGATAATTTAGGACTGGAAACCCATATTGAATATAACGACTGGGGGCAGATAAAAAAACAAACTGATGCATTAGGTAATACACTTGTTAATACTTATGATGGCTGGGGTAAACTATTAACCTCTAAAACCAATCTGGGCGGGACAACAACCTATCAGTATAACAGAGATGATAATTCAAATATAACAGTTACCCAATATGATCCGGATGGGGATATCTCCAGAAAATATACTAATAAGCAGGGACAGGAATATAAAGCTTCTACCAAATCTTTTGGACAGGGGAAATTTGTTTCCCAAGAAACACAGTATGATCTTTTGGGGAGAAAGCTCAAAGAATCTGAACCTTATTTTGAAGGACAGTCTGCCAGCCAGTGGAATACGATTGCCTACGATGATACGGTTTTCCCTCCTAAGGTAACTTCCACTGCATTTTCCGGGAAGAAAATAGAAACCTCAGTTTCTGGTTTAAAAACAACTGTAAAAGAGCTCAATGGGTATAACCGGACGACTTCCAAAACCACAGATGCTTTAGGAAATGTAATTTCAAGTACAGATAAAGGGGGAACTATTCAATTCTCTTACAATGCTGCAGGAGAACAGATCCAGGCAAAATATGCAGAAAATGTTGTAACAACAAAGTATGATTCGTGGGGCAGGAAATCAGAATTCAATGATCCTTCCAATGGAATATATAAATATGAATATGACGGATTTGGTCAGCCAAAGAAGATTATCAGTCCGAAAGGAACGAAGGAATATACCTACAATGCTTTAGGTCAGCTAATTTCCCAGAAAGAACTTTCCACTACCGATGGAGGACAAGCCACCAATAAGATAATTTCTTATTCTTATGATAATAAAGGAAGAGTTGTTGCCAAATCAGGAACTTCCAAAGGGCAGACATATAGTAATAATGCTTCCTATGATCCACAGGGAAGATTGCTGTCTTCATCAGAAAGTAGCAATGGAAAATATTTTATTCAGAAAGGGATTACTTATGATGATAAAGCAAGGATAATATCCTATGAGAAACAACTGTATTCTTCTGGCACTTTAACCAAAGTACAAATAGAAAATGTGTACAGTGCCTGGAGTGGTCAACTCTATCAGGTAAAAGATAAAACCTCAGGTAAAATTCTGTGGGAGCTGAAAGATACCAATGTAAAAGATCAGGTAGTAAAGGCTAAACTAGGCGCCACAGATATTAATAATACTTATGATGCCAGTGGTTTCCTCACCAGTGTTAGTCACTCTTCGCAAATAAAACCAGGTATCCTGCAACTCTCTTATTCTTTTGATGCAGTTAAAAACGAGCTAAAAAGCAGAACAACCGGGGGAGACTTCAATATTGTAGAATCATTTGATTATGATGATAATAACCGCTTAATAAACTGGACGAATCCTGTAACAGGAATTAAACCAACTGCCAATAGGAATGTCTATGACGTTAAAGGAAGAATCACTCAAAACGATCAGGTTGGAACTATTAAGTTTGAAAATTCTGCTAAGATCTACCAGCCAACTGGTATGACTTTGAATGCAGCAGGAACACAAAATTATAATAATGATTTGATCCAAAGCATTGTTTATAATGAAAACAACGATCCGGTATTTATTGACGGGATGAAAGGAGATGTAGCTTTCCAGTATGGCTTGACAAATATGAGACAAAGAGTTACCTATGGAGGAAGCTTCAGTACAGAGGGAGAAGGCAAATTCACCAAATACTATAGTGAAGATGGAAGCTTTGAAGTTGTAAAGGATAATACAACCGGAAAAGAAAAGCACATCCTATACATTGGAGGAACACCTTATGAATCTAATATTCTTTATCTAAAGAATTATGATGAATCAACAGGTTCATATAAATTCTTACATAAAGACTATATTGGAAGTATCTTAGCGATCAGTGATGAAGTAGGAAATAAACTGGAACAGAGGCATTTTGATGCATGGGGGAATTTTACTCATTTGCAGATAGGAAATGGAGCCATAATTACTGATAAGAATATTATAGACAATGCTTCGTTATTAATAGACAGAGGATACACCAACCATGAGCATTTTGCAGAAGTGGGAATCATCCATATGAACGGAAGATTGTATGATCCGTTACTGAGAAGATTCTTAAATGCTGATGAAAATATACAGGACCCTTACAACACCCAGAATTATAATAAATATGGGTATGTCTTGAACAATCCATTGATGTTTAACGATCCAAGTGGTGAATTTATTCTGGAATCTACATTCTTATCAGCTGTGATTATCGGAGCTATGGTAGCATCCTTTAGTTATACAGTTATGGTTTCAATTACCGGTCAGGATTGGAATTTAGGATCATTTCTGAAGTCAACATTATTTGGTGCTGCCTCGGCAGCTGTAACCTATGGCATAGGGAGTATATTTGTCACTTCGGCAGGTACTGCCACCCAAATTGCAACTGAGCTGGGGAAACTGGGAACTATTTTTGTACAGGGAACCGCACATGCTTTGGCACAAGGTGTATTATCTCTGGTACAGGGTGAAGGCTTTGGAAGTGCTTTTGCTTCAGGATTCTTAGGGAGCATAGGAGCTTCTGCGTTTGGTGCGGTTGCCGGGAAATTTGCAAACAGTGCAGTAGGAACTATTGCTTCCGGTGCTGTTTTAGGAGGTGTAGGTTCTGAACTTACTGGTGGAAATTTCTGGGAAGGTGCTTTGATTGGTGGGTTTGTTGCCGGATTTAACCATGCACTTCATACAATGGATGGAGGACCGGGTAAGGATAAAATAAAAAAACGATCTTCTTCAAAAAAGATTGAGGGAGATAAAAATATTTGGTTTGGTGATGAAAATCCAAACTTGTTAAAACAAGCTGTAAAAGATAATTATCTACCAGATAATACGGTCAGGATTTATGCGCATTCAAGTGGTAGCTTCATAGTCGGGCCAAATGGTGAACATATTTATACTGCTGAGCAATTAGATCAGGTCTTAACTGGTCGTAGTAGAGCTTGGGAAAACTTTAAAAAAAATGGAGGAAAATTAATATTAGATATTAAGGCTTGTAATGCTGGTCATGACAACAAAGGATTCGCTACACGTATATCAAGCAGCCCTATTTTTAAAAATGTGGTTATAATTGCACCTAGTGATTACTATATGTCAAATGGAACTAAATCATGGATAAATCGAGGTGGACAATATAATATCATATTGAATGGAAAATTAGTTAGGGGTAAATACAGTAATCATCCTATACCTTAAAAATTAAAATTATGAAAACTATATCTTTAAAGAAAATCATAGTGCTATTTTTATTTTCATTGCTAATCTGTTGTTCAAAGGAAAAAGAGCCAAAAAAGTCTGAAAATGTTACAATAGAAAAATTCAAAAAAGAAATTCTAATGAATGGTAATATTAATGCATATAACAAATTAAGTATATATTATCTGAAATCAACATTTCATAATGAACTTTTACCTTACTCAATTCTAATGGCTGATAAATATAATCACGGAGATGCCTGTCATGATATATTTGTACAATTAATCGGCTTAAAACAGGCGCCAAAATCTCAAAAATATGATATTTCTATTTTTAATAAATTAAATGAGGGGGAAAAGAAGTATGTCTTATTTTATTTGAAAAAAGGAGCTAAATTAAAAAACATAAATTGTATAGTAGTTTTAAAAGAACTAGGCTATTCTGACAATTAATACTTAGGATAATGTTAGAATCTTACTCCCTTTTTTTGAAACAAAAAATTTAAACATTAGCTTTTAATATTTATCAAATTCCTGCAGCATTTGTTGCAGGAATTTTCTTTGTATTTCGAGGTATGTAAGAAATTATAATATTTCGGAATGTTTATGAAAATGTTATTGTAAATATCTCTGAAAAAATTTCTGAAAAAAAATTTCGACAACCTTTATTCTTGTATAATTCCACCTTATCCTCCACACCCTCGCCGATCCTGAGGAGGAATCATCCCCCGCCAGTAAGAATAGAAAGAAAATTATCGCAGACAATAATATAATCAAGGTGATAGCTGATGTTTTATTGTTTACTATTCTTGTGTTCCTGGTGTTTTATCTAACTCAAAAATCCAAAACAATGGTAACAATTATCAACTACAAACAAAGACAAAAAGAAGACAGAATTTCTAACTTATGTCTTCTAATTCCTGTTTGATAATTTATGGGATAAAGTTTAGACCTTTATACGTAACATCTCCTTTACTACCAAACTTTTTATTAAATGTATTGAATGTCCAGCTATCAAACGTTTCAAACAATTGCTTAACAAGAGTGAGGAAATCAATCCTTCTTGGTCTCATTCCATAAAGATGCTTATGCAATACCCAGAAAGTGAAAGAAAGTAGCTGTTGAGAGATTTTAATATCTTTTATTTTCCTGTTATCAATCTCCGTAGTATTCTTTTATAGTAGAAATAAGGAACTCAAAATCACCATCTGACATAATCTTCTCCCTTTTTCTCATTTTGCCCTTATAAATATCCTAAAACAAGATGTAAAAGCTCATTATCACCAGTAAAATCTGTTTTCAGAACATTAAAATTAGGAATATGCAGTAGAAGTTTATTTTTAGGATAGAAATAAATTTGTTGTTCATATAATCCCCTTATTTCAGTGATGAAATAAATAAAGGAAGGAAATTTGTAAAAAGTTTCTGAGTTATTATTGATAATGTATTGTAATTCGGACTGTAAAAATCTGATATAGACCTTAAGATAATGGGGATTGGGTAATATACGTAATTATCAATCAACAACTTGCTTTTCGTCAATTCACTATTTAAATAACTGGTAAAGTGGGTTTCAAAATGATATTTTTGTTTGTATTTAAGATAAATAATACCTTTATCATTATTAATATCCTCAATAGAACCGTTTTTATCTTCAATCCCCAAAGAAAGATATTGCTTAATCTAGGCTCTCAAGTATATATCTTTGAAAATATTGACAAAATAGAATATTGGCGAATTATATTGAAAATCCATACAATAAAAATAAGGAAAAGTTAGAATAGGAAAGCAAATGAAAGAAAAATTAGTTTTATCGAAATTTTTGTACCTATTTTGTAACTGAATAAAAAAACCACTTAGTAAAAACTACATAAGTGGTTGATTTTCAATTAGTGGTCCCACCTGGGCTCGAACCAGGGACCACCTGATTATGAGTCAGGTGCTCTAACCAACTGAGCTATAGGACCTCAAAACTTGGTTAAATTTTGTGTTTGCAAAAATAGTAAAATTTCTTTCACTACAAAATTTTTTATTGCTTTTCTTGGCAAAGTTCTACCAGTACGCCATTTGTGGATTTGGGGTGAAGAAATACAACTAATTTGTTATCAGCACCTTCTTTGGGTTCTTCAGAGATAAATTGAAATCCTTCTTTTTTTAATCTTTTTACTTCTTCGAGGATGTTTTCAACACCAAATGCCAGATGATGGATGCCTTCACCCTTTTTTTCGATAAATTTTGAGATTGGACTTTCGGGGTTACTGGCTTCAAGCAATTCAATTTTACTCTCCCCGGTTTCATAGAAAGAAGTGACAACTCCTTCTCTTTCCACGGTTTCTTTTTTGTAGGATTCTTTTCCTAATAGTTTGGCAAAAAGCTCGTCAGAGACACCTAAAGACTTTACGGCAATACCGATATGTTCTAGCTTCATAAATACTAATGAATATAATTAATTTGTAAATTTGATACGATAGCTGAATTTCAAAGTATCAATTCAAACAAAAGTAGTAAATTTGCATAAATTATGGAAAGTAACAGACAAAGAAAAGTAGCACAGATCATTCAGGAGGACTTCGCAGAGCTTTTCCGCAAACAGGCTGCTGAGAGCAAACAAAGTATATTGGTATCCGTTTCAGATGTAAAGGTAACGGCTGATCTGGGTATTGCTAAAATTTATTTAAGCATCTTCCCACAGGAATTCCGTACTGCTGTAATGAAGGAGATCGAAGAGAACAAACCTCAGTACAGAAACTTTATCGGCCAGAAAATGGCAAAACAGGTACGTATCATTCCGCAGCTTAACTTTTACTTGGATACTGCTCTTGATGATGTTGAAAAACTGGAAAGAGAATTAAGAGGTGAAGGTGACAATCCTGTTCTATAAATCTTGAAGAATATTGCATTTTACATAGCATCCAGATACCTTTTGGCAAAGAAAGGCAGTACTGCCGTTACGTTTATTACGTGGCTGGCCGTAGGTGCCATGACGGTTGCTGTGGCAGCAATGTTCGTTATTATTTCAGTTTTTTCAGGACTTGAAAATCTGAATAAAGACCTTATTTCCAATCTTCATGCGGATTTGACATTGAAGAGTACTTCAGGAAAAACCATTAAAAACCTGGCTAAGGTCAATATGGTTTTAAACAATAATCAAGAGATCAGCAGTTTTTCCCGTGTCATCGAGGAAAAAGTATACATCAGTTTCAACGGGAAAGGCGATATTGCTTATTTAAGAGGTGTTGATTCCGCTTATATCAAGGTCAATCCCATTAATAAAGATGTATTCTACGGGACTTACCCCAGCTTCAGTTACTCTAATGAAGTTCTGATGGAAAACAGTCTGGACAACAGACTTTCTATTCCGGTGGATTCATCCAATCATTATGCTACGGTTTTTATGCCTAAGCCCGGAACAGGGATTATTAACAAAGAAGAAGATATCTACAACAAAAGGGATATTCTTGTAACGGGGGTTTTCCCAGGAAAAGACCAGCTGGATAATTATATCATCTCCCCTATTGAGCTTACAGAAGAACTCCTAAACTTACCTAAAAAGTCAGCTTACCAGATCGTTATCAAATTAAAGAATCCTGATAACGCAGATGCTGTAAAGCAAAGTCTGCTTTCTTCTCTGGGAAAAAATATTCAGATAAAAACCAAAGAAGAAGAGAATGCTGCTTTCTGGAAAATGATCAACACAGAAAAGCTGTTTATTTATCTGATCTTTGCCCTGGTTATTTTTATTACCACCTTCAATCTTGCCGGAGCGATCATTATCCTTCAGCTCGACAAAAAAGAGCAGGCAAAATCCCTTATTTCATTAGGTTTTCCACTAAGCCATCTGAGAATGACCTATTTCTACACCGGAATCCTTATTGTAGTATCCGGAGTTATTACCGGTCTGATCTTTGGAACAGCACTCTGCTATTTCCAGCTTTATACAGAATTCTTTAGAGCCAATGAAGTGCTACCCTTCCCTGTAAAAATTGTAGGAAAAAATTATCTCATCGTTGCCCTTACCGCATCCTTATTTGGATTTGCCATTTCCTGGTTCTTCTCGAAAATCAGCAAAGAGTATATTACTAAAAATTAATATATTAAGCTTATACATTTAACCAAAAAAATCTTTTCGGGTTCCATTTTTTTGTACCTTTACGCCCCAATTTTAAAAAAAATGAAACGAATTTTATCTTTTTTCTTGTTGAGCTTTGCATTGATTAATACATTAGCACAACAAATGCCCGCTAACTATTACGATAATGCGGTTGGTTTATCAGGAGCAGCACTTAAAACAGCCCTGAAAGACATCATAGAAAGCGGACATCAGGATCATGGATATGGAGGATTATGGGGTGCTTATCTTACCACAGATCGCGATTACTTTTATGAAAATGATGGAACGATTTTAGACATTTATTCTGAAAACCCTAACGGTCCCGATCCATACAATTATGTACCCGACGTTAAACGATGTGGAAATTATTCAGTTGAAGGAGACTGTTACAACAGAGAGCATATAATACCTCAAAGCTTATTTAATGAAGCTTCCCCAATGGTTGCCGATGTTCATTTTATTCGTGCTACTGACGGAAAAGTAAATGGGATGAGATCAAACTATCCTTTTGGAAAAGTAGGAACCGCTTCCTTTACATCTCAAAATTTCTCAAAATTAGGTAACTCTGTTTCCCCTGGATATTCAGGGACTGTATTTGAGCCAATTGACGCTTTTAAGGGGGATGTGGCCAGAATGATTTTTTATTTTGTAACAAGATACGAAGCTAAACTTTCCGGGTTTACATCAGGGGGAATGTTGGGAGGTTCGGCATACCCGGGTTTACAGCCCTGGGCACTACAACAATATATGCTGTGGCACATTATGGATCCTGTTTCTAATGAAGAAAAAGCGAGAAATAATGCTTCATTTGCCTATCAGGGAAACAGAAATCCATTTATTGACCACCCTGAATATGCAGAATTAATCTGGGGAACTCCGGTTGCAGATACTGAAGCACCTACCATTCCTACTAACTTAATTGCCAATAATCCAACATCAAACTCTATTGCAGTAAGCTGGACGGCATCAACAGATAACATCGGGGTAACGTCTTATCAGGTGTACGCAAATGGTGTATTAAAAACTACAGTAAACGGAACGACTACCTCGACAACAGTAAGCGGTTTATCTCCATTGACCCAGTATACATTCTATGTAATTGCTAAAGATGCTGCCGGAAACTCTTCTCCACAAAGTGCAACTGCTACAGAAACCACTCTCGACGGACCTGCCGGAGGCGGAAGCTGTGGAACAGAAGACTTTAGTACAATGCTGGACGGTTCAGCCCAGGCATCTTCATATGCAACAAGAACATGGACCAACAACAATATAACCTGGACTGCCACATTGGCCAGAACAGATGAAACAATTAATGGTAAAGCAGTCTGTACTCAAAAAGGTACTTTAACAAGTTCTCTGATCTCAGGTGGCGTTCAGGCTTTGACACTAACAACTCAACGAAAATATAATGGAGGTAACGGCAGCTTAAATGTTTTCGTAAATGATACTTTAATGGGAACGATTCCATATAGTACTACAGTGACAACTACAACCATCAGCGTAGGAGTAAGTGGAGATGCGGTGATTAAAATTGTAAATCCGAACAATGACAGAGTCGCTATGGACGATCTTACCTGGACATGCGCTACATTGGCGACTTCCGAAGTTACAAAAGCCAAATCAGATTTCACGGTCTATCCAAACCCGGTAAGAAACAACGAACTTTTTGTAAAAGGAGAAAACCTTAGCAAAATTTCAAGAGCTGAGATCTATGATCTTTCAGGAAAGCTAATTGAAACGATCATCAATCCTTTCAAACATTCCAATAAGATCAACCTTAAAAGAATGGTAAAAGGAACTTATATCCTGAAAACAGATAATTTCTCTACTAAATTTATCGTAGATTAATTATTAAAAAATAATTCAAATCAAAGGCCGGATTTATCCGGTCTTTTTTTTATTTTTGGTCATATGGATTCGAATAAAAAATTAGGGCTGATAGGACGAAATATTTCCTATTCCTTTTCTAAAAAATTCTTTGAAAACAAGTTTCAAAAACTGATGCTTAAAGACTTTTCTTATGATATTTTTGATCTGAACGAAATCAATGAAGTGGAAAACCTTTTTTCTTCTCCGGAGCTTTTAGGATTCAATGTTACGATTCCTTATAAAGAAAAGATCATTGATTATCTTGATGAACTAAGCGATGAAGCTGAAAAGATAGGAGCCGTCAACTGTGTACTTATCCAAAATGACAAGAAAACAGGCTACAATACAGATGCGTTTGGTTTTGAAAAAACCCTTCTTCTCCATAAAAAATCTTCGCAGGACAAAGCCTTGATCTTAGGAAACGGCGGAGCTGCAAAAGCAGTAAAATATGTCTTGGACAAACTTAACATTCCTTCTCAAACCATATCCAGAAGTACAGAAATCAACTTTGAAAATCTTGATAAGGAAACCGTTGCGGAACACAAAATAATCATTCAATGTACACCGGTAGGGACATTTCCGAATGTGGATGATTGCTTAAGCTTTCCATTCGATGCACTTTCTTCTGAACATCTCGTAATAGATTTAATATATAACCCCAACTATACCCGGTTTATCATCAATGCCTCTGAAAAAGGGGCAAAAACAGTAAACGGCTATTATATGCTTGAACAGCAAGCAGAAAAAGCTTGGGAAATTTGGAATTTTCAAAAAAAATAACATAAATTAGTACCTTAATTGGCCTTACAGCTATATTTAAAGGATATTAACGCCACTCACATAAAAGATTTGCTATGACTACAGAAAACAATCTTTCTGAAAACGAAGAAAAGAAAAATTCTAACGAAGTATCGCAGGAAACATCAGAAAACCCAGTTTCTCATGATCCCGTCCCACATGAAGATGACGCAGAACATCTGGAGGAGCACGAAGAAGTTGAAATTTCTCTGGCTGATGCTTTAAAGGAAATGGAAAAAATCATCAACACTCCCAACGCCGGTGAGAATTTTAAAAGATTCAACCAGCTTAAGGAAAAAGCAAGTCATTACATCCATGATGAAGTGGAAGACAAAAAGCACGAATATGTAGAAGCAGGAAATGCCCCTGAAAACTTCAGTTATGAGCATCCTTTACAGGCTAAATATTCAGCTTTGGTCAATATTTTCAGAGAAAAGCATGATGACTTCCAGAAAGGTCAGGAAGAAGAGCAGAAAAAGAATCTGGAGCATCGTCAGAGCATTATTGAAAGACTTAAAAATCTGTATACCAATTCTGAGCCGGGAACCAATCTTTTTAAAACGATCCGTGAGATCAAAGAAGACTGGTCAAAAGTGGGGCAGGTTGCCAAATCTGAATTCAAAATTCTTAACAACAACTACTTCCACCACCTGAATCAATTCTATCAGATGCTGGATCTGAATAAAGAATTCCTGGAGCAGGAATACAGCCACAACTTAGAAAAAAGACAACACATCATTGCCCGTGCCAAGGAACTGGAAAATGAACCGGTGATCCAGAAAGCCCTGAACGAGCTTCAGTACCTTCATAAGCTTTGGAAAGAAGAAGCTGAGCCTGTAGCAGAAGAATTCCGTGAAAAAACATGGGAAGAATTCAAAGAGATCTCCAATAAAATTCACGAAAGAAAATCCGAACTTTCTGCTTCTATCGAAAAAGAGCAGAATGTGAATCTTGAAAAGAAGAATGAAATCATCGCTGAGATCAAAAAACTTTCTGAGCCTGCTGAAACGCCTAACCATAATTACTGGCAAAATGCGATCAGAAGAGTGGAGGATCTGCGCTCTGATTTCTTAAAAACAGGAAGCGTACCCAGAAAACTTTCCAACCAAAACTGGAACGATTTCAAAACAACCCTGAGAGGATTCAATACAACAAAAAACAATTATTATAAATCGTTAAAAGGTTCTCAACAGGCTAACCTGGAAGAAAAATTAAAGCTCATCCAGACTGCCCAGGACAATATGAACAATGAAGAATGGGACATCGCTGTTCCATTATTTAAAAAGCTGCAGGAAGACTGGAAAAAGATCGGACACGTTCCAAAGAGCATGACCAATAAGATCTGGGATGAATTCCGTGACGCATGTAACGCTTTCTTTAATAATTACAGAGAAAAGAGCAATACTTCCACCGATAACTGGAAAGAAAACTATAAGAACAAGAAAGCGCTTCTTGACGAGCTCAAAATGGTATCCAATGATGAAGGAAGCATTGAAAAGATCGAGCAAATCAAAACATCATGGAACAACATTGGTAAAGTTCCAAGAGATAAGATCTCCATCAATTCTGAATTCAACAAGACTTTAAGAGAGAAATTAAAGATCAATAAGATCAACGAGCTTGAGCTGAAAGAAGAAGGTCTGTCTGAAAATCAGCTTACCGACAAAGCCAGAAAAATCAAAAACCAAATTTCCGATCTTGAAGCTGAAATCGTGAAACTGGAAAACAACCTTTCTTTCTTCAACAAACCATCAAGAGAAAATCCTCTGTTAAGAGATACTTACAATACTATTGATGAAAAGAAAGCTCATCTGGAAACATTAAAGCAAAATCTCCACAATATTATTGCCGGAGAATAAATCCTAACATAATACATAAAGGCGGAGCAAAGCAATTTGTCTTCGCTTTTTCTTTTTACAGATATGAACAACGATGAATTATACATCAAAAGATGTATCGAACTGGCTCAAAAGGCATTAGGCAAAACCTATCCCAATCCTCTTGTTGGAAGCGTAATCGTACACAACGGAGAAATCATCGGTGAAGGATACCATCATAAAGCAGGAGAAAACCACGCTGAGATCAATGCCATCCATTCCGTGAAAAATAAAGAGCTGATCCCTGAATCGACCATTTATGTTTCTCTGGAACCATGTGCTCATTATGGAAAAACCCCACCCTGCGCTTTAAAGATTAAAGAATTAGGATTCAGAAAAGTAGTGATTGGCGCAATGGATTCCCATGATAAAGTCAATGGTAAAGGGAAAAAGATCATTCAGGACGCCGGAATCGAGGCCATTTCAGGAGTTCTGGAAAACGAATGTATCCATCTCAATAAAAGGTTTTTCACGTATCACGAAAAGAAAAGGCCTTACATTATCTTAAAATGGGCGGAATCCAGCGATGGATTTTTAGATAAAGACTTTAAACCGACAGCCATATCAAATACTTTAGTGAATCAGTTTGTCCATCAATTAAGAGCTGATGAGCATGCTATTTTAGTGGGCACCCGGACTGCTTTAAATGACAATCCAGGTTTAACTGTCAGAAATACGGAAGGAACCAATCCGGTAAGAATACTCATTGATTTTGACCTTAAAGTTCCGCAACACTTCAAAATATATAATAATGAGGCAAAAACTTTGGTTTTAAACTCCATTAAAGAAAAAACAGAAGGCCATATCCAATTCATTAAGATCAAAAAAGAAAATTTTCTAGCGGAATTAATGGAAGCTTTATATAAAGAACAAATACAATCTGTTATTATTGAAGGAGGAAGTTGTACGCTTCAGCAATTCATTGATGCCGGTCTTTGGGATGAAGCCATTGTTATCAAAAATGAAAACCTGCAATTGGAAAGCGGAACTAAAGCTCCAGAATTTAATCATACAGCAGATAAAACAGAAACCTACAGAGACAATTCAATTTCATATTTCAAGTTAAAATAAGTACACTTTATCACCGCAAAATGAAATAATATTTTTACATTAGTAATGACAAAAAAATTACTATGAAAAATTTGAAAAAAGTATCCAGAGACCATTTGAAAATGATCAAAGGTGGCGGTTTTGTAACATGTACGCTGCCTAACGGACTGCCAACAAGATGCAGAGATCACTGTCCTCAGGATTTTTGTGGCCCGACAAGCTATATGTGCCTGATCCCGATGGATCTGTGTGGAGCAGATATCTAAGAGCTTATCATAAGTTCAGAAAATACAGAAGCCGTCAAAATTTTGGCGGCTTACTTTATAATAATGATGCAGAATCCTGAAGCATTTAATATTTTTGCATAAATAAAGCCGGAATACAGAATGACGTTTGAATATAAAACCATTGAAAAGCCTATAGAAAACATTTTATTAAAAGAGAAAGGAAGCAAGTTCATCGGATTTGCCTATCCGGTCAATAATGAAAATGAACTGAAAAATGCATTGGAAAAAATAAGAGAGGAACATCCCAAAGCAACCCACCACTGCTATGCTTTCAGAATGGGCTTGAATGGGAAAAATTACAGGGCAAATGATGACGGTGAGCCTTCAGGCAGTGCAGGATTACCGATTTACAATCAGTTGCTGGCAAATGAAATTACCAATGTCCTGGTCATTGTGGTACGATATTACGGAGGAACTAAGCTTGGGGTTTCAGGGTTGGTAAAAACCTATAAGGAATCTGCAAAGATCACTTTGGAAGAAGCCAATATCATCACAAGAGAACTGGAAACACAAATTGAGATCCGGTTCAATTTCAACCAACAGAATACCATCTTTACCCTGCTTTCAAAATTTGATGCTAAAGTCCTGAATTTCGACGCCAATGAAAACTGCATTTTAACAGCTTCTTTAAAGCTGATACAAAAAGAAAACATCTCGGAAAAACTCTCCGAGATGCAATATGTTTCATTTGAATTTAAAGATTAATCCCTTCTACTTCCAAGAAGCAGGGAAGCCCAGTAAAGAAGCTGAGCCAGCGATCCTAAAGCTGCTACAACGTAAGTTCTTGCCGCCCATTTCAGACTATCCTGCACCCCAACAAATTCTTCAGAAGTCACAGTACCGGTATCTTTAAGCCATTTCATCGCTCTGTTGCTCGCATCATACTCTACAGGTAATGTTACAAAGGCAAAAAGAGTTGTCATGGCAAACATCGCCACTCCAATCGCCAGAACCGTTGTATTTCCATTGGGATTTTCAATGGTTCTTGATGCTGCCATGACAGCGATACCCGCTATAAGGACAAACTGCATCAGATTGGAACTTATATTAACAATAGGAACCAGCTTTGAACGTAAATTCAACATTGAATATCCTACCGCATGCTGTACGGCATGCCCGCATTCATGGGCCGCCACAGCCGCTGCTGCTGCATTTCTCTGCATGTAAACCCCTTCAGAGAGATTTACTGTTTTATCTGCCGGATTATAGTGGTCCGTCAACTGCCCGGGAACTGATATTACCTGAACATCATTGATCCCGTTATCTCTCAACATTTTTTCCGCTATTTCTTTTCCCGAAAGTCCATTTCGGAGATGCACATTGGAATAATATTCAAATTTCGATTTCAACCTGGATGAAACCCACCAGCTCACCAGCATCGAAATACCAATAATGATATAATAACCCGTCATTTTATATAGATTTTGTGTTCAATTTTTACTCATAATGATATAAAAACTGTGCCAAAGTATACGATTTTATTATTTATATTTGTCCTCAAATTACGCTCAAAACACATGTCAACAGTTTCAATTATTGAAGTAAAAACAGCCAGCCAGCTCAAGCAGTTTGTAAGATTTCCGATGGATCTGTACAAAAACAGCCCGTACTACGTTCCATCCTTTATCAATGACGAAATCAACATATGGAATGCTGATGAAAATCCCGCACTTCAATACTCTGAAGCAAAGCAGTATCTGGCTTATAAAAATGACAGGATCGTGGGGAGAATCGCAGTTCTTATCAACCATAAGGAAGAAAAAGAACTGGGGATCAGAAAAGTACGTTTCGGATGGATAGACTTTATCGATGATGAAGAAGTTTCCAGGGCATTAATCCAAAAAGCTATCGATTATGCCCAAGAAAAAAATATTGATAAAATTGAAGGTCCTATGGGATTCACCAATCTTGATAAAGCAGGAATGCTTACCAAAGGCTTTGATAAGCTGGCGACCATGATTGGAATTTATAACCATGAATATTACCCTCAGCATCTTGAAAGATTGGGACTAACCAAGGAAAAAGAATGGGTAGAATTTGAACTGGTTTTCCCCGAAACCCTACCCGATAAAATACATAAATTTAACGAGTTAATTTCACAAAAATATCATCTTAAAGTTTTAAATTTCAAAACCAAAGAAGAAATTTTACAATACGTTGATCCGATGTTTGATCTTCTGGATGAAACTTACAAACATCTTTCCACCTACACTCCTATTTCTGATGAACAGCGAAAAACCTATAAAGAGAAGTATTTTAAACTCATTGATAAGGATTATATCGTATGTGTTGCAGATGAGTCCGATCAGCTGGTTGCTTTTGCCATCACAATGCCGTCTTACTCAAAAGCCTTACAAAAGTCGAAAGGAAAACTTCTTCCATTTGGCTGGTGGCATTTCTTAAGAGCCGGAAAGAAAAACGACAGGGCCAACTTTTATCTGATTGGAATTCATCCTGATTATCAAAGAAGAGGAGTCACTTCAATTATTTTCAAAGAAATCTGGAAAATATTCAGAAAAAAAGGCGTGAAATATCTGGAAACCAACCCTGAACTAGAGGAAAACAAAAGTGTTCAGCTACTATGGCAGGACTACAATCCGGTGAACCACAAGAGAAGAAGAACCTATTCATTAGTGATAAATGATAAGTAATGGGTTGTTCTTTGTACAATGTAAAAAGTATTAATAATATTAAGAACAAAGAGAAAAGAGAAAAGAATAAAGACAAACAAATAGCAATGAATTATTGACATCGGCTTATTAAAATAGTCCACAACTTTGAACTTTAATCTTAACTTTTTTTATTTTATCGCTGAGAATCCCATCCCCGAAATTCGAAAAAGCTATTACCTGCTTATCCGCTGCCTGCAACCTATAAATTCCCTATCTTTACGCTATGAAACCACAGCTTATTATTTTTGCCATTTTAATTGCAGGATTTATCGTTTACAACCTATTCTTTCAATCTCCTGATGACAGAACAAATACTGTGATCAATATTCTTTTTGCAAGTATTCTTTTTGGATATATTTCATTTATGGCGTACTCTCTCCTCAAAAAAATGAAGAAATAATCCGTTATTTTTATTGATTCTAAATTGCCTTTTTTCTTTATTTTCAGTCGACTTTTAAGCTGATAAATTTCATGCTTTCTTGTTTATTCGCTAAATTTGCAAATTGAGATAATAATGCAAAAATGAATTTACCTGAAAGTTATATTCCAATCCTTATCCAGGCAGGTGTAGCAGTAGGATTTGTCGCTGTTTCTTTGCTTGGAGCACATTTCTTGGGTCCACAACAGAAAAAAGGAAATTCTGTGAAAAACCAGAGCTGGGAATGTGGGGTTCCTGTAGAAGGAAATGCTAGAACACCGTTTTCTATCAAATACTTCCTGACTGCGGTATTGTTCGTACTATTCGATATTGAAATCGTATTCTTTTATCCTTATGCGGTAAACTTCAGAGAATTCGGCATGGAAGGATTCCTGGCTGTGCTTACATTCGTTGCGATCTTCTTCGTAGCGTTTTTCTATGTTTGGAAACGGGGGGCACTAGATTGGGATAAATAAATTTTAACATTAAAAGATTGAATTTATTTAAGTAATTTAAAGATTGTGAAGGCATTATTTTTTAATCTTTAAATATTTTAATCTTTAAATATTTACTAAAAATGTCAGATAAAAAACCAGTAATAAGAACAGATGCACCTGCTCCCGAAGGCTATGAAGGAGAAGGGTTTTTCGCAACAAAACTGAGCAGTGTAATCGGGATGGCAAGAAAGTTTTCACTTTGGCCATTGCCATTTGCAACCTCTTGTTGTGGTATCGAGTTTATGGCTACCCTGAACCCGACTTATGATGCTTCAAGATTTGGTATGGAAAGAAACTCTTTCTCTCCAAGACAAGCGGATATGCTGATGGTTTGCGGAACTATATCAAAGAAACTAGGACCGGTCCTTAAGGAAGTTTACACTCAGATGGCTGAGCCGAAATGGGTGGTAGCAGTTGGAGCCTGTGCTTCCAGCGGTGGTATTTTTGATACATATTCCGTACTTCAGGGAATTGATAAAATTATTCCGGTGGATGTTTATGTTCCCGGATGTCCTCCAAGACCTGAACAGATCATTGAAGGAGTAATGCAGGTACAGGCTCTTGCAGAAAGCGAAAGCATCAGAAGAAGAGATATGCCTGAATATCAGAAATTATTAGATTCTTACAACATAAGCAACTAAACGGAAATGACAAACGAATTTGTATTAGAAGCAATCACCAGAGAATTTCCGGAATCTGTCATTTCAAGTTCAGAACCGTATGGAATGCTGACGATTGAGGTGAAGAAAGAAGATATCAAGAAGATCATTCATTATCTTAAGGATTCATCACTGGAATTCAACTTCCTTACCGATGTTTGCGGAATTCATTATCCTGAGTTCCCGGAAAAGGAAATAGGAGTTGTATATCATTTGCATAATATGATGGCCAATTTCAGGTTACGTCTGAAGATCTTCATGTCCAGAGAAAACATTGAAGTAGATTCTCTTACAGATCTGTATGCCGGGGCCAACTGGATGGAAAGGGAAACATATGATTTCTATGGGATCAAATTTAAAGGACATCCGGATCTGAGACCTATTTTGAATATGGAAGATCTTGGATACCACCCGATGTTGAAGGAGTATCGCCTTGAAGACGGAACCAGAACCGACAAGAACGATAGCATGTTCGGAAGATAAAAAAGCGAATGGCCAATGGCAGCCAGCCAATAGCCAGAAGCAAATAGCTAAAAGCAATCATTATGAAAGATAACTCATTATCTAATATACTCAACCAGTACGAAAGTAAGGAACAGATTGACGGACAACTATACACCCTCAATTTAGGACCTACCCACCCTGCTACCCACGGGATTTTCCAGAATATCTTAACGATGGACGGAGAAAGAATCCTTCACGCTGAGCAAACAGTAGGATATATCCACAGAGCATTTGAGAAAATTTCTGAAAGAAGAAACTATGCTCAGATCACTACCCTTACTGACCGTATGAATTACTGTTCTGCACCGATCAACAATTTGGGTTGGCATATGACAGTTGAGAAGCTGATCGGCGTTGAAGTTCCAAAGCGTGTAGACTATATGCGCGTTATCCTGATGGAGCTTGCCAGAATCGGAGACCACCTGATCTGTAACGGGGTGACCGGAATGGACTCAGGAGCGATTACAGGTCTTACCTATATGTTCATCGAAAGAGAACGTATTTATGATATGTATGAGCAGATCTGCGGAGCAAGGATGACTACCAATATGGGAAGAATCGGAGGATTTGAAAGAGATTTCACTCCCAAGTTCCATGAGCTGATCAAGGATTTCTTAAAGACTTTCCCACCAAGATTTAAAGAATTCTGTACATTACTGGAAAGAAACAGAATTTTCATGGACAGAACCATCGGTACAGGAGCTATTTCTGCCGAGAGAGCATTAAGCTACGGTTTTACAGGTCCGAACTTACGTGCAGCAGGTGTAGATTACGATGTGAGAGTTGCACAACCCTATTCTTCATACCAGGACTTCGACTTTATTATTCCTGTAGGAACTTCAGGAGATACATACGACCGCTTCATGGTTCGTCAACAGGAAATCTGGGAATCTATCAAAATTATCAAACAAGCATACGAAAATCTTCCGGAAGGACCGTTCCATGCGGATGTTCCTGATTTCTACCTTCCTGAAAAGGCGGATGTATATCAGAAAATGGAAGCTTTGATCTACCACTTCAAAATTGTAATGGGAGAAACCGACGTACCGAAAGGAGAAGTTTACCATGCTGTAGAAGGAGGAAACGGAGAATTAGGATTCTATCTTGTGAGTGACGGGGGAAGAAGCCCTTACAGGCTTCACTTCAGAAGGCCATGTTTCATTTACTATCAGGCATATCCTGAAATGATTACAGGCTCTGTAATTTCAGATGCCATTGTAACGATGTGCAGCATGAATATTATTGCGGGAGAATTAGACGCATAATACATTAGACTAAAAGATAATAGAAGAAAGATAAAAGACTTTCTTCAACCCAATATAAAACGAATTTAGAATAACGGACTTTAGAATCTTTTTCTTTGTTCTTTACTCTTTAATCTTAGATAAAAAATGAGCGAAACAATAGCTTTTAAACCGGAAAGTTTAGCACAGGTACATAAAATTATCGCAAGATACCCAGAAGGAAGACAGAAATCTGCTCTTCTTCCTGTACTTCACTTAGCACAGAAAGAATTCGGAGGATGGTTAGATGTTCCTGTGATGGATTATGTTGCCGGACTATTAAGTATCAAACCGATCGAAGTATATGAAGTGGCTACATTCTATACGATGTTTAATATGAAGCCGGTAGGTAAATATGTTTTGGAAGTTTGCAGAACAGGACCTTGTATGGTTTGTGGAAGCGAAAAAATCCTTAACCATATCAGAACCAAGCTGAACATTAAGGATGGAGAAACTACGGAAGACGGTATGTTCACATTAAAGCCCGCTGAATGTCTTGGAGCATGCGGATATGCCCCAATGATGCAGCTTGGAAAATTCTTTCATGAAAATTTAACGATAGAAAAAGTGGATGAAATCCTTGATCTTTGCAGACAGGGACAAGTTGCTTTAGACTAATCATGATTTTAAATTCCGGATTTTGGATTTTAAGGTCAGTTAATTTTTAAAATAATTATAAAAGAGCTAAAAGCGATAAGCCCATAGCTAAAAGCATAATAAACAATGAGTAAAAAACTTTTACTTAAAGACGCACATATAGAAGGTATCCGCTACTTTGAAACCTACCGTAAGCAGGGAGGTTACACAGCAGCCGAAAAAGCCTTGAAGATGACTCCTGACGAAATTCTTGAAGAAGTAAAAGCTTCAGGATTGAGAGGACGTGGTGGAGCAGGATTCCCAACAGGGATGAAATGGAGCTTTCTGGCAAAACCGGAAGGCGTTCCAAGACACCTTGTGGTAAATGCCGATGAATCTGAGCCAGGAACATTCAAGGACAGATATCTGATGGAGTTCCTTCCTCATTTATTGATCGAAGGAATGCTGATTTCTTCTTACTGCTTAGGTTCCAATACTTCTTATATCTACATCCGTGGAGAATATTCATGGATTCCTGATATTTTGGAAGAAGCTATTGAAGAGGCCAAAGCAGCCGGATTTTTAGGTAAAAATATTTTAGGAACAGGTTTCGATCTGGAAATCTATGTACAGAGAGGAGGTGGAGCATATATCTGCGGTGAAGAAACTGCATTGCTTGAATCTCTTGAAGGAAAGAGAGGTAACCCAAGATTAAAACCGCCATTCCCGGCAGTAAAAGGTCTTTGGGAGAGACCAACCGTGGTCAACAACGTTGAATCTATTGCTGCGATAGTTCCGATCATTGATATAACAGGTGCTGAGTATGCCAAGATAGGAGTTGGAAGATCTACAGGGACAAAACTGATCTCCGCTTGTGGAAATATCAACAAACCGGGTGTATACGAAATCGATATGACCATCACTGTAGAAGAATTCATCTATTCTGATGAATATTGCGGTGGTATTAAAGACGGGAAAAGATTAAAAGCCTGTATTCCCGGAGGAAGCTCTGTTCCGATTGTTCCGGCTAATCTGTTGCTGAGAACAGTAAACGGAGAGCCTAGATACATGAACTATGAATCATTGGCAGATGGTGGGTTTGCTACCGGAACGATGATGGGTTCAGGAGGTTTCATCGTTTTGGATGAAGATCAGTGTATCGTAGAACACACGATGACTTTAGCAAGATTCTATAATCATGAAAGCTGTGGTCAGTGTACTCCTTGCCGTGAAGGTACAGGATGGATGTATAAAATTTTAAAGAAAATAGAAAACGGACAGGGTAAAATGGAAGACATCGATCTTCTTTGGGATATCCAGAGAAAAATCGAAGGAAACACGATCTGTCCATTGGGTGATGCAGCAGCTTGGCCGGTTGCAGCAGCGATCCGTCACTTCAGGGATGAATTTGAGTGGCACGTAAAAAACCCAGAATTGTGCTTGACACAAAACTATGGATTAGCAAACTACGCGGATCCTATACCGGCTGTAGAAAAGAATGCATAGATGAAAAAATTATTGGTTGTCGGCTTAATGATGTCGAATTTTGTTTTAGCTCAACAAGCTAAAAGTGATACTTTAATGAAAGAGAGCCCACTGGTGGATATGGCAAACCACAGAGTAGAAGAATCCTTACGGGAAAAAGTGGTGAATCCATTTAAAAAAGGATCTGTTATGGCTTTCTGGGGATGGAATAATGCAGTATATTCAAAATCTGACATTCGTTTCAAAGGAGACGGATATGATTTTCAACTCAATAACGTTGCTGCCCATGACAGGCAGACAAAATTTGAGTGGGGGGTATATTTTAATCCCGGGAATATTACAATCCCTCAGGTAAATTACAGAATTACTTATTTTATTAAGGATAATTTTGGGATTACACTCGGGATGGATCATATGAAATATGTGATGGATCAGAATCAGTCGGTAGATTTTAAAGGATATATTGACAATCCTGAATATGCTTCTATGATACAGAATGGAAAAATTGATCTTAGTGATGCAAGGTTCCTGACATTTGAGCACACTGACGGGCTGAACTATATTAATATTGGAGCCCAGAAATACCATAATGTTTGGGATAAAAGGAATTTTGATCTTTTCTTGAGTTATGGAGGGGGTGTTGGAGCATTATTACCCAAGTCCAATGTTCAGCTGATGGGAAATGAAAGAAGTGACAGGTTTCATTTGGCTGGTTTTGGAGCTGATATAAGAGCTGCAATAAGTCTGGTGGCGATAAGACACATTGTTGTTCAGGCAGAAGGGAAATTAGGATATATCAATATGCCTGATATTAAAACGACATTGAACAACAAGCCTGATAAAGCTTCACAGGATTTTGTGTATGCACAGTTCAATTTTGGAATTGGATATACATTTAATACAAAAAAGTATAATTAAAATACCGCTTAAAAGCATAAGCGAAAAAGCATAGAATATGAGCGAAGAGGTTAAAAAATTCAAAATAACTATAGACGGACAGACTACTGAAGTTTTGCCTGGTACTTCTATTTTGGAAGCTGCCAGACAAATCGGTGGAAAATCTGTACCTCCTGCAATGTGCTATTACAGCAAATTGGAGACCAGCGGAGGGAGATGTAGAACTTGTCTTGTAGAAGTTTCTAAAGGATCAGAAGCAGATCCACGTCCTATGCCGAAACTAGTGGCCAGCTGCAGAACCAATGTAATGGACGGTATGGAAGTAAAGAACCTTACTTCTGAGAAAGCTCAGGAAGGAAGAAAAGCGGTTACCGAGTTCTTGTTGGTAAACCACCCGCTGGACTGCCCTATCTGTGACCAGGCAGGAGAATGTCATCTTCAGGATTTAGGCTATGAGCATGGTGTGGAAAATACAAGAACAGAATTCGAAAGAAATACTTACGAAGCTGATGATCTTGGACCGCACATCAAATTGAACATGAACCGTTGTATTCTTTGTGCAAGATGTGTATTAGCAGCGAACCAGCTGACAGGTCAAAGAGAACATGGTATTCTTTTCAGAGGAGATCACGCTGAAATTTCCACCTATTTAAATAAAGCTTTAGACAATGACTTCATAGGAAACGTTATCGACGTTTGCCCTGTAGGAGCATTGACAGACAGAACAGCCCGTTTTGCCAGCAGAGTATGGTTTACAAAACCAATGAACGCTTCATGTAAATGTGACAAATGCTCCGGAAAAGCAGTAGTATGGATGAAAGGTGATGAAATTGTAAGAGTAACTGCAAGAAAAGACCAATGGGGAGAAGTTGAGGAGTTCATCTGTGATACCTGTCGTTTCGAAAGAAAAGGACTGTCTGACTGGAATATCGAAGGTCCTAGGCATATCGACAGACACTCTGTAATTTCATTGAACCACTACGAAAAGCCTAAAGACGAGCTAAGAGTTTTAGACAATCCGATGGCTAAAGAAATCAGTGAAAAAGACGAAAAATAAAATTTGAGAATTTGATAATGAGTTAATTTGAAAATTGTAAGTTATCGCTTTCACCTTCAAACCTCTAATATCTAACATCTATAAAAATAAAAATGGATTTACTTACATTTAAACTTATACTTGTACTAGCACTTTTCCTGCTATCGCTGACGATTGCAGCCTACTCTACCTGGGCAGAAAGAAAAGTTGCCTCTATCATGCAGGATAGAATTGGTCCTAACAGAGCCGGACCTTTCGGATTGCTGCAGCCTCTTGCTGACGGAGGAAAGTTTTTCTTTAAAGAAGACTTTACCCCGGCCAATGCAGAAAAATTCCTTTTCGTATTGGGACCTTCTTTGGTAATGTTTATTTCATTGATCACAGGAGCTGTCATTCCTTGGGGTAGAAGTTTAAATATTGCAGGTACCTCTTTTGATCTTCAGGTTGCCAACATTGATGTTGGTGTACTTTTCATCATTGGAATGGCCTCGATTGGAGTTTACGGAATCATGATCGGAGGATGGGCTTCGAACAATAAATATTCATTACTGGGTGCTATCCGTGCTTCTTCTCAGATGATCTCTTATGAATTGGCAATGGGATTAGCGCTTCTTTCTATCATTATGATGTCTGGAAGTTTGGATTTAAAAGAAATTACTGAAAGCCAGACTACTGGAAAATTATGGGGAGTAATTCCCTGGGTTTCCGGTTTGAACTGGAATATTTTCTACCAGCCGGTCGCTTTCCTTGTTTTCTTCGTAGCAGCGTTAGCAGAAACCAACAGACACCCTTTCGATTTACCTGAATGTGAATCTGAATTGGTAACAGGATATTCTACAGAGTACTCTTCCATGAAGCTGGGATTGTATATGTTCGGGGAATATGTAAATATGTTTATCTCCAATGCTTTCATGGTCGTTCTTTTCTTTGGAGGTTACAACTATCCCGGTATTGAATGGGTTACTCAGAACTGGGGTGAAAATACCGCCGGTATCCTGAGTATCGTAGCATTCTTAACTAAGACAGTAATCGGAATTCTGATCTTCATGTGGATCAGATGGACACTTCCAAGATTCAGATATGACCAGTTAATGCACTTAGGATGGAAAACTCTGATCCCAATGGCATTAGTAAACCTATTAATTACAGGAGCTGTAATTTTAGCGTTTGGAAATTAAATTATCTAAACCTAACAGGTTTTAAAAACCTGTTAGGTTTGTGTGAATATTGAATATTAAAAATTAAGATAACAGACAAGATTAGTCTAAAATCTGGCGTCTAACATCTAATATCTATAATTAAATGAAACTTACAAACAGATCAAAAGTTGTTTCCAATAAAGAAATGACCCTTGCTGAAAAGATCTACTTACCTGCAATTTTTACAGGAATGGGGATTACATTTAAGCATGCTGTAAGAACCGTGATAAAAGGTGCTCCCGCAGTATATTCATATCCGGAAGTACAGAAACCAAGAGCTACCATCTGGAGAGGTCAGCACGTTTTGAAAAGAGACGAAGAAGGCAGAGAAAGATGTACAGCTTGCGGACTTTGTGCGGTAGCTTGTCCTGCAGAAGCTATTACAATGACTTCTGCTGAAAGAACAAAGGAAGAAAGGCATCTTTACAGAGAAGAGAAATATGCTTCAGTATATGAAATCAATATGCTGAGATGTATCTTCTGCGGTATGTGTGAAGAAGCTTGTCCTAAATCTGCGATCTACCTTACAGACAGACTGGTGGATGTGGAAACCAACAGAGGTTCTTTCATCTATGGAAAAGATAAACTAGTTGAAAAAATAAATGAAAGGATTGATATCACAACAAGACAATCCGAGAAACAAAAAAATGCGGTAAAATAATGGATCAGTTTTTATTTTTCTTGGTGGCGTTTTTAGCAGTGGCAAGTGCGGTTTATTTTGTATTTGCAAAAAATCCTTTATATGCTATCTTGTCATTAATTGTTACGATGTTTTCAATTGCCGGAATGTACATCCTTTTGAATGCACAGTTCCTTGCAATTATCCAGATTATAGTGTACGCAGGTGCCATTATGGTACTTTTCCTTTACATCCTGATGATGCTTAACCTTAATAAAGGAGACGAAAGTAAGAAAGGTAATACTTTAAAATTTGTTGGAGTTTTTACTGCAGGTCTTCTTTTAGTTGGGGTGTTAGGAGTATTCAGAGGAGTAAGAGAAAATCACGTTGTAGTAGAGAACGTAGACAAAGGGGTTGGTCTTACTAAAAATCTGGGTAGACTTTTATTCAATGAATATGTTTTACCGTTTGAGCTTGCTTCCATCCTTATTTTGGCAGGTATTGTAGGTGCGGTATTAATCGGTAAAAAAGATTTATAAAATTATGGGAGAAGTAAATACATTTATACAAAGCATCCCTTTGGACTACTTCATTATCCTTTCATCAGTATTGTTCTGTTTGGGAGTGATGGGAGTATTGCTTAGAAAAAATGCTATTGTAATGCTGGGCTGTGTAGAGCTTATGCTTAATTCTGTAAACCTTTTATTAGCTGCTTTCTCAGCATACAAAGGCAACGGGGACGGACAGCTTTTAGTGTTCTTCATTATGGTGGTTGCTGCTGCTGAAGTAGCGGTGGGTCTGGCAATTATTGCTATGCTGTATAGAAATACCCGTTCTGTAGATGTTAGTATATTTAATAAATTAAGAGGATAAGAATGGAAAATTTAGTATATGCAATAGTACTTTTACCACTTTTAGGGTTTCTTATTAACGGTTTATTCGGGAAAAATCTTCCAAAAATATTGGTTGGATCTTTGGCAACAGCAGTGGTTTTCGGATCTTTCTGTATCGCTGTAAGTCTTTTCATGAATTTCAATTCTGAAAGCCAGCCTGTAATCGTAAAAGCTTTTGAATGGTTCACAGTAAACGGAGTTCAGATCAATTTCGGATTCCAGATCGATCAGCTTTCATTAATGATGGTCATGATCATCACCGGTATCGGTTCACTGATCCACTTATACTCTATCGGATATATGAGTCATGATAAAGGATTCTATAAGTTCTTTACTTACCTGAATCTTTTCATCTTCTCCATGTTACTTTTAGTAATGGGAAGCAACTACCTTATCCTATTCATCGGATGGGAAGGCGTAGGTCTTTGTTCTTACCTGTTGATCGGATTCTGGTATACCAACGAAGAGTACGGTAAAGCGGCAAGAAAAGCTTTCATTATGAACAGAATTGGTGACCTTGCATTACTGATCGGGATCTTTATGATCGCTGCTCAGACCAATGCGGTAGATTACCTTTCAGTAGCGGAAAATGCTTCAAAATTTGAATTGGACGGAACCGTGATTATCTTTATCACAGCGAGTTTATTCATCGGTGCTACCGGTAAATCGGCTCAGGTTCCACTCTATACATGGTTACCGGATGCGATGGCGGGACCTACTCCTGTTTCTGCATTGATTCACGCAGCAACGATGGTTACAGCAGGTATCTATTTGGTAGTAAGATCAAACTTCTTATTTACTTTGGCACCTACTGTACAGGGAGGAATTTTATTCATCGGATTCTTAACTGCAGCTTTAGCAGGATTCTATGCACTTCGTCAGAACGACATCAAAAAAGTATTGGCATACTCTACCGTTTCACAGCTTGGATTTATGTTCATTGCTTTAGGTCTTGGAGCGTATACAACAGCGATGTTCCACGTAATGACACATGCTTTCTTTAAAGCGTTATTATTCTTAGGTGCTGGTTCTGTAATCCATGCGATGAGCAACGAGCAGGATATGCGTTTTATGGGAGGTCTTAAAAAATATATTCCCCTTACCCACTCTACATTCCTTATCGGAACATTGGCAATTTCAGGTTTCCCTTTACTTTCAGGAATGATCTCTAAAGATGAAATTTTAGTGGCAGCTTTCGCTAAAAATCCTATTTATTGGGTGATCTTATTTGTTTTGGCGGCAATGACTGCAACGTATATGTTCAGACTGTACTACCTGACATTCCACGGAGAATTCAGAGGTACTGAAGAGCAAAAGCATCACTTACATGAAAGCCCGTCAAATATGACATTACCATTGATTGTATTGGCAATCCTTTCTGTAATCGGAGGTTTCATTAACCTGCCACACTTCATCGGTCACGGGCATTATGCAAAACTGATGGAATGGCTAAAGCCTGTTCTTACGGAACAAAGCTACAGCCAAATGGAGGCAACTCTTTCAGGAGTACCTTTCAATACTGAAATGATCTTATTAGCAGCTACAATACTTATGTTCTTCTCTGTATGGTTCATCGTCAGAAACACGTATGTGAAAAAGAAAAAGATGGCTGTTGCAGAAGAAAACTATACCGGATGGGAAAAGCTTTCTGCTAAGAAATTATATGTAGACGAACTTTACAACGCATTGATTGTAAAAACTGTTGAAGGATTAGGACGCGGAGGAAAAATGTTTGATAAGGGTATCTTAGACCGTTTTGTAAACTTTGTAGGGGATGGCGCTGAAGACAGCGGAAAAGCTATGAAGCGTGTACAAAACGGAAATGTAGAGACGTATATTCTTATCATGTCTTTAGCTGTGGGAATTATATTAATTGTTAACTTTTTATTACAATAATAATGTCTTGTTTATTATTAACATTATTACTTTTACCTCTAGTAGGTTCGGGATTAGTTTTTGCATGGAAGAGTAATTCCAGCAAATATTTGGCACTGGGAATCGCATTGATACAAATGCTTCTTACGTTCTATGTACTTTCGGATTTTGATTTTACTCCGACTGTAGACAGCGTATTGCAGCATGAGATTAATTATCCCTGGTCACAATTTATGAAAAGCTCGCTTCACTTCGGTATCGATGGGATGAGCATGCTTTTATTATTGCTGACCAACATTCTGGCGCCAATCATCATTTTATCTTCTTTCAATGAAAATGTAAGCTACAGAAATACATTCTATGGTTTGATCCTGCTGATGCAGTTCGGACTTGTGGGCGTGTTCACTTCTTTAGACGGATTATTATTTTACATTTTCTGGGAAGTAACATTGATTCCAATTTGGTTTATCGCCGGACTTTGGGGACAAGAAAATAAAAGGTTTGAATTCACTACGAAATTCTTCGTATATACATTCGTTGGATCATTATTTATGCTGGCCGGGCTGATCTATGTGTACAACCACTCAGCATCATTCGCCTTAACGGATCTATACAACGCACAACTGAACGAAACACAGCAGATTGTGGTGTTCTGGTTTATTTTCTTTGCCTTTGCAGTGAAATTACCGGTATTCCCTTTCCATACGTGGCAGCCTGACACCTATACCTACTCTCCTACTCAAGGATCAATGTTATTATCAGGGATCATGCTTAAGATGGCAGTATATGGTGTAATGCGTTATTTGCTTCCGATCACTCCGCTTCCGATTGCAGGAATTTCAGGACAGATCGTGATCATTCTTGCGATCGTAGGAATTGTACATGGAGCATTGATCGCTATCATCCAGACGGATATGAAGAGAATTATTGCTTATTCATCTTTCTCTCACGTAGGATTGATGGTAGCAGGGATCTTCGCTTCCGCTGTAATTACTTTAAGAGGAACTTTCAATATAGAAGGAGCTGAAGGAGCTTTGGTACAGACTTTCGCCCATGGTATCAACGTTGTAGGATTATTCTACTGCTGTGATATTTTATACAAGCGATTTAAATCAAGAGACATCAGACAAATGGGAGGTTTGGCAAAAGTAGCCCCTAAGTTTGCGGTGTTGTTCCTGATCATTATATTAGGTTCAATGGGAGTTCCATTAACCAATGGATTCATCGGAGAATTTATTTTGTTGAAATCAGTATACGACTTCAACGGAACAGCAGCAGTAATTGCCGGTCTTACGGTAATTCTTTGTGCGGTGTACTTATTGAGATTCTACGGAAAAGCAATGTTCGGAGAGGGAGATGCGGCAGTCCTGAGTACAGCAAAAGATTTATCAGGAGTAGAATTTTCCGTACTGGCAAGTTTAGCGGTTTTTGTGATCTTACTTGGTATTTTCCCACAACCGGTAATCGATATGGTGAGTAATTCAGTGAAGTTTATCTACACAGCGATGGCTAACTAAAAAATTAAAAGATTTAAAAATTAAAAAATTAAGAGATTAGAGAAGAGTAAAAGACAGGAGACAGGAATTAGAGACAGAAGACCATAGTGTCTTGAACTTTAACCCTCAAACTTAGAACTTTAAACTTCAGATCTCACATCTCAAATCTATATTATGAGTGTTTTAATTATTGTTTTCCTAACGGCAGTTATTGCGTTATTTTCGGGAGTTTTTGAACAAGGGAAATTCGCAAGATACATTGGGATTTTGGGATTAATCATCGCATTGTACGTAAGTTTTATGCCTGAATGTGCGTTCTTCGACCATTATAAGCATATGTATGAATACAGTGCCAATACAGCATTATTCACTAAAATATCAATCGTAACAACATTATTGTTATTCTTCCTGGGAGGTTTTGCGTTCAGCAATCACAGAAGCCACCAGTCAGAATTATATGCATTGATGCTATTTGCATTATGTGGTGGAATCATCCTTTTCGGATACCAAAACCTGGTAACGATGTTCTTAGGGGTTGAGATCCTTTCTATTCCACTCTATGTAATGGCGGGTGCCAACAAAACTGATCTAAGATCAAACGAAGCCTCGATCAAGTATTTCTTAATGGGTGCATTTGCAACAGGTTTCCTGCTGTTCGGTATTGCATTCATTTACGGAAGTGCAGGAAGCTTTGACCTTTATAAAATCCATGACTTTGGAGTAGCCAACACCGGAAATGTAATGTTCATCTTAGGAGTATTACTGATCCTTTGTGCATTGGCATTCAAAGTGGCGTTAGCACCTTTCCACATGTGGAGCCCGGATGTATATGCAGGCTCTCCTTCATTGATCACGGCTTTCATGGCCAGTGTGGTAAAGATCTCCGGATTCTTCGCTTTATTCAGACTGATGACGATCGGTTTCGCGGGTGTTACTCATGAATGGATCAATGTTTTAGGAGTATTCCTGATCATCACATTACTTTTGGCCAACGTGATGGGGCTAGCTCAGACCAATGCCAAAAGAATGCTGGCATACTCTTCTGTTTCCCACGCAGGATACATCGGATTGGTATTTTTCGGAATGACAAGCCTTTCTACTTATAACCTGGCATTTTATTTATTTGCTTACTCATTATCTACAGTAGGGGTTTTCATGTGCCTGATCTGGGTAGAAAAATTAAAGAGAGAAACATCTTTCGGAGCATTCAAAGGATTGGCAAAAACAGAACCTCTATTAGCAACAGCAGCTACGATCTCTATGCTTTCTATGGCAGGAGTTCCGCTAACTGCCGGCTTCATGGGAAAATTTGCTTTATTCTCCCAGGCTATGAATGGTGCCGCCTTCTTAGTATTGGTAGCTGTATTAGGCTCTGCCCTATCTATCGCTTACTATTTAAGGCTGATCATCGCCATGTTCTTCTTTAAAGAATCAACATTCAAATCATCAGAGAAAGTAACGCTTACTTACAACATCATTGCGGTAGTTGTGATTGCAGTGATTATCATCCTGGGAATCTTCCCGGATCTGTTCGCAAGAGTGTTCGGATTATAGAGTGTATATTAAAAATAGATTACAAAAAACCTTTCAGATAACTGAAAGGTTTTTTTTTGTGGGATTTTTTATAAATTACACCCGGAGAAACAGATCTCAATATCGTAAAACTATAATCGTGATCTTTTAATCATTAAACACCTATCACATGATTACCTATATGACACTTCCGGGCGATACTTTGGAAAAAATTGCTTCTGATCTGAAAGTGGAAAATCCTATCTATATCAAAGAATTTCACAATAAATACTGTCCTGTATACGACCGGCTTACAGAGCCGGTAAAGCTGAAACCAGGAACACTCCTTTTCATTCCCTTTGGAGATGAAATCAATAAGCTAAACAAAGAAATCAACGAAAACGGCGACAGCTTATATTACCATCCGCCACAGGGAAAAATCAGGTATCAGATTCCTTTATTGAGTGGAACCTATACTATAAAACACCAGAAGTACCAGGATGATAAAATACAGACAAATTATCTTTACCAAACTGAGTTGAAATATCTGAGAGCTGAAAAAGATGATCACTTTTTTTCTATGCGGATATTTGGGTCCGGTAAGGACGGAATGGAATCAGACAGTAAAGTTTCCAGCCTCGCCAAAGCCTGTGCAGCCATCCTGTTTCCTGTGGAGATCAGAATAGACAAAACTGGAAGACTTACAGGGGTGAAGCTCCATCATTCGGAAACTGTTATCAAAAATGAATTGGAAGCATTGAAAACATATTTCACAGATGACCTTTCTGCTTCCTATATTGATCAGCTGAAAGAGAAAGCAGAAGATCAGGATCATATGCTGAGAAGTATCAGACATCTGCTGCCGGTACAGTTTCTTTTTGGTTCTTTTTACAGGGCAAAATATAAAGACTGGACAGATTCCGAAATCTATCATGAGTTTATCCCATGGCTGTCCAATGCCTCCCCCATCCGTTTTGAACTTCGTAACCGGATTTTCCCGAAAGATCAGAATAATGACAGTGAAGTTCTGAAAATTACTCAAAGTGGCAGCTGCTGTGATTATCGCAATCTCAATCAGCTTTATGATAGAAGCTATAAATATCATGAACCAACTCCTTTCAATGATCATTCGGTTACATGTCAGCACGATGCTGAATATATTTTTAACCGGGCTGATCTGGTGATTCAAAAGATCACAGGTAATTTTGAACTTCAGATCAGTGATGTGACAGAAAAGGATGTTTTTATGATGGAAAAGCAATTAAAATAAATTAGTATCTTTGAAACAACACCAACAAAAACGCAAAATATGTCCGAATCCGCATCACCACATGACGGAAAACATTTCGTCATACAGAAAGGAAAAGCTCAATGTAATCAGGGAGACCTGTTTCCACAGTTTAAAGTAACTTCCCATCAGAAACATTACTGGAATAATGAAGAGGGACAGGCTGATTATCTGGCTGTCACTGAAGATGACCTGCAATTTAATCCTCAGGGACCAAGTTTCGGAAAATGCAAACTGAAACCTTCATCCGGCGGATATCTTCCCTGCGCCTATGCCCCTGCAGGAAAATGGCAAAAAACCTATGAAAAAGTAAAAATAATGGGTAAAAGCTGTGTCACAGAAATTTCAGAGCTCATGTGCTCCACAGGTGGAAAGATCACCATTATGGAACACGGGCAGACTGCGGCTATGAGTAAACAGAACGTAAAAAATGCAGATCCACAGGAACAGCATCATATCAATCCTTTTATAGATTTTAAAGAATTTCAGAAGGAAGCAGAAGACCATGAAGTGGACGCCTATTAACCATAAACTTTTCTGCCATGTCAAAACAAGGAATTTATAAAATATCTGGAAATACAAAACCAAAAGTTGGTGAACTGGTTACCTACACCATTGACGAATGGTATCCTGCCACCCCAAAAGAGAAAAGAAATCCGGCACATGTTACCTGGCACCTGTTCAAAAAGGTAAACGGGAAATTTGTTCCTACCAATATCAGAAAAAAAGGAATAAGCAGCTTTACCTTTAATACAACAGCCTATAAAGACACCTTCAGAATTGAAGCCTATCTTCACACTCCGGAAGGAAGAGCTCCTATGGCCCTTGAAGTACAGCCTCAGTCCAGCGACGTTCCCCGAATCAATAAAGTCGAATTAAAATATATAGACGACACCCCGGGAACGGTCTTCAGCTTCACAGAAAAACTGGTTGCAGAAGCCAGATGCATGAATCTGGAAGCCCAGTATCTGCAATTCACCCTTTGGGAAGATGATTCCAGAGACTCAGGCCATAATACCAGCAATACACCTATAGACAGCAAAAAGGAAAAGGTAAAAAACGGAATTGCCAGAGCAGAATTCATGCTGACAAAAGCGCTTATGAGAAAAGCGATGGAAGGCGAAACAGATCCTCAGCAGCTGGAATTTTATGTAACCGTAGAATATTACGCTCACAAAAAGCACGCTACCGGTAATGTAAATATCAATACTCCTGAAGAGCTTCGACCATCATCCGGCCAACCTCAATCGCAACAACAACAACAACAACAACAACAACAACAACAACCTGCTCCACCACCAGAACAACATCCTGAACCACAAACGGCTCACGGACAAGCCAATAATACCCAGCCGTCAGCCCCTCCGGCACCTGGAGGAATCTCTCCTGTCACTGTCAATCAGGTGAAGATTGAGGATCTTCTGGATGCCTATTTTGCCAAAAAAGAATACACCAAACAAACCGGCGAGGAAGACGGCACTCATACTTACACCTTCGGAGGAAGCAAGAACGCTAACAAGACTGCGACAGCTGAAGAAAAAAATAAAGTGGCTCAGACCATTCTTAATAAAGTGAAAGACAGCCTGAAGACTCAAAAGAAATATACTACTCTTGAAGTAATTGCCGCTTCATTAATAGCGCAAGCTTATGGGAAAGACACTGCCAATGAAAAGACCGTTACCTTTAAAACCTTCAAACTGGGTGCAGAATTTAAGAAGGTTGACAGCGCTCCGTTAGAAGACAAACTGTATCTGGTAGCCAGAACTATGCTTCTGGATGGAAAACAGGTCACTATCTCCATCAAAGAAAAAGATGGGATCATCAAAGGTTCACCAGATGCCATTCTCCCTGTTCTGGAAATAACGGAAGAACAGATGGAACAGAAAGCTCCTGATGGGGAAGTTCCGGAAACTGAAAAGACCGAATTCTCAGGAACCGTAAAAGACAATATGGTCAAAATCCCTATCCATCTCCGCCCAAAATCCGAAGACGAACTGAAACAGTGGAAAGAAAAAATCAGCAAAGGAAAAGAAGACGGAACTTACACCTATACGTTCGGCGGTCCTACAAGTATAAAAAATGACACTGAGAAAAAATCTATTGCCGGAACAATCCTTAAAAACGCCAAGGAAGGGAAACGAGGAAATCCCAAAATAGAAGATGGAAAAACTTCCAGCGTTGAAGAAATAGAAAAAGTTTTAGAAATAAAAGATTACAGTGCCGGAAATACCATTACCTTTAAATTATTGAAAAAGGTACCGGAATTCTTGTATCTTCACGCAAAAGCTCAGGGTGAAAAGCAGCATGATAAGGAGTTTTTGAAGAAGGAAGGGGCGTATTTTGAAATTGGCTCCAAATGTGGCTGCTTAATTGATGAAGAATACTTTTTCACTATTTATCAAAAAGAATTCCCTCAAAAAGATAAATCTGATAATGTAGTTCCATTACAAGAAGGTGTGAAAACAAGCTTTAAGAAAATATTTAAAAGTATATTCGAATATTTCAAAAACGAGCAAAGGTGTTGTAACCTTAAACAAATAGCCTACTTGCTTGCAACCGCAAAACATGAAACAGGTGATACTTTTAACCCTGTTGAAGAAGCAAACTGGCTAAGCTGGAATAGTAGAAAAAAATACTTTGAAGACATGTATGATCCTGTTTTAGGGAAAGATGAAAACAGAAGATCAATGTCCACAAGTAATGAAAATACGCAGAAAGGAGACGGTGAAAAGTACTTTGGAAGAGGGTATGTTCAATTGACTTGGAAAAAGAATTATCGAAGGATGACAGAAAAATTTGGAGTTGATTTTGTCAATCAAAGAGATTTGGCTTTAGACCATGAATGGGCAATGAAGATACTTATTTATGGAAGTGAAGAAGGTGTGTTTACAGGTAAAAAGCTTTCAGACTATATTAATGAAACAACAACTGATTACGTAAATGCAAGAAGGGTAATAAATGGAACTGACAAAGCATCAACTATTGCAGGATATGCAGAAAAAATTGAAAGATGCCTAAAAATTGAATGCAATTGTAATGATAATCCTAAAAACAACACCAAAGAAGGGTACGATATTGATAAAGCAGTAGAATATATTATTTCTCATGCTAAAACTCAAAAACCATATGGAGATTGCGCACTATATGTGAGAAGGGCTATTAATGCAGGTGGTATAAGGGGTTCATGGGGAGATGCATGGCAATATTTGACGGCATTGCCATCTATAGGATTTACTGATCTGGGAAAAATCACAAATTTTGAAAAAGGTGATATCGTAGTATTCGATAAAACAGGAGGTCGTAAATGGGGGCACATTGCTATGTGGACAGGAAGCCAATGGGTCTCAGATTTTAAGCAAAACTCAATTATCGTTCACAATGATTATACAGGTAAAGATTATCATGTTTTCAGGTGGCAATAAATTAACTAACTAACTAACTAACTAACTAACTAACTAACTAACTAACTAACTAACTAACTAACTAACTAACTAACTAACTAATAAATAATTGTATGAAATGTTTTAATTTGTACATAGCCCTATTACTGTTATTTATAGGTTGCAAGCAAAATGGTCAATCTATTCATAATAATGAATCTTCAATCGTACAAACAAATTCTGTCATTGCCAATGATAATAAAGAAGGTATAAAGTTTTTAATGGAGTTCTATACAAAGTATTATGGTGAATATAGAGATACAAAAGGTATAGAAAATTTTGTTTCTTCTCGTATTTTGAGTAGAATGGACAGTTTATCAACAGATGGTAATTTGGTATTAGACTATAATCCTTTTATTAAAGCCCAGGATTATGATAATAAAACTCTAATGAAAACTCTTCAAATCAAACCACTCAAAAATCTAAATGAATTTAGGGTTAGTTTTTTATTGTTTAATGGGGAAGGCGAAGATAGAACAAACGTTGATCTGCTCTTGGAAAAAAATAAAGATGGGAATTTTCTTATATCCAGTATTTTAAATGATGAATATCTTAATTTCAAAAATGAAACTTCAAAAAAACAAATTGCCACCCCCCAGAAGTTATCATTAAGCGCGAAAGCAAAGAATCTCGAAATTTCAATTGCGGGAAAAAAAATAATATTAAAAAATACGATCATTAATGAAATGTCTTTGTCCACATCTTTTGCTCCGATAAGAGATAAAGAGTTTTATGTGATGTATGAAAACAACGCTTCAATGGTTAAAACTGCTGAAATTTATAAACTTTTCTATGACAATAACACTTTAAAATTATCAAGCAAAGAAGTTTTAAAATTTGGTCCAGAAGGAATTTCTGATAATTTATTTCTTTATGACAACAAATTAATTGATACCAGTTATGATTATGAGAAACTTAATAACCTCGAATCAACAACTGAAGATTCATTTACTAAAGACCCAATTAAGAAAAATGTATTTAAAAACTCAAAAAAGATTGAATCCAAAGAATATAAAAATATTTCTCCCGAGGACTATTTTGTAGATAAATCTACTTTTAAATAATATAATAGCAATATTTAGAAAGTTAAAAGCTTGTTTAAATTTTACTCAAAAAAAAATTATAGTGGATGCACACGCTACTTGTACAGCTTCTTTTCTGTTCCTTCTACAAATCAAGATAAGAAAGTCAACTAAAAAAAGACAAATTTTTGGTAAAGAAAGATAGTAAAGTAGAACTTCATTGGACAGGTTTATATAATATGAAAAAGCAAAAAACTGGATTACACAGGCAAAGACTTTTCATTAATCGGAGAAAATGATTGTAAAACCCAGTTTTATTATAAAAATGCTCATAATTATATGATGAAAATATCCCGACTTTTACTGCTTGGTACTACAATTCTATCCTTTTCCTGCAAGGAAGCGGACAAACAAGATAACAAACAATCTGCCTCTTATTCTAATCATACAACCGAAAAGAGAATAGAAAAACAGAAGAATTCTTCCCAAACTAATATGATCATTCAAGACACACTTACCTCAAAGGAAACTGTCTTTAATGTCAACTCCAATTTCAATAACGGCCATACAAAATACAGCATTGAAGTTTTAAAAAACAATTCGGATAAAGATGTGTATGATCAAAAGCATTTTAAATTACCTGTAAAGATCTACAAAGGAAATGCATTATGGAAGAGCAATCATCATTTGATTTTTGATAAACGGAACAGCTGTATTTCTGAAGGGTTCAGTACTGTTGTGGTGAAAAACAACTATTTTACCATTGAACATCAGGATTGCTCAGATTATAATATATTAGTCACCACATACACTACTTTTAAAGTTAATGGAGATGAGATTTACCTCTATAAATATGGAGAAAGCTACTTTGACAAGAGTGATCATGAAAGAGATATTCCAACAAAAGTCTGGACAGAAAAGAATTTCGGAAAAATTAAGTTTGAAGATGTCACTACGGAATTTCTACAAAAATTGAAGTAGTCCTTCTAATGTGGGATCTAATTATTTTGATATTAAAGAATTGAGGTCTATAAAGATAATAAAAACATATTCTCCCTAAACAATGTATATCAATAAAATACTATATGTAACCGGCATTTTACTATTCTTCTCCTGCAAAGAAACAGCCAGACCGAAAAGCCAACCAGAACCTTCAGGCCTATCTCATAAACCGGAAAAAGCTCTTACAGAAAAGCAAACAAAAGCTATGCAAAATGACAAATCAGCTCGTCTATCTGTGCAGAAAACGGCAACTTATATAAATTGGGACGGAAAATACTCAGGTTCATTTTTAAGATTAAAAGATGAAACAGCAGATCCAAGAGCATGGGGACAGATCGGACTGAGCGTCAATGGAAAAAATGCAATGTTCAGCATTGATTCTTATGTTGAAAATATCTATAAAAATTTAGAGGTCATTAGGGAGTCTGGAAATGAATTAAAACTGAAAGAGGCCTCCAGTGACAAAACTCTTACTGTATCTCAAAAATCCGGTAAAATTATAATGGAAGGAGACTTGATGGAATCAATAGTCGGGATTACCGAACAATATGAAATTGAAAAAGCTACGAAATAAGTTGTACAGACTATTGAATTTATTAATCGGTAATGTGGAAATCCATCCTGTCAAAAAACGGCAATAAATTATGAAATATGCTGTAAAACTTTTCAAAACATTTGCCAATCATGTACGATAAAATGAAATTTCTGCACTATCAGTATTCGGCTTTTTTCATAACTTTACTCTAAATTTCAGCTTTTGGCCAATCTCTACAAAAAAGACTCACCCTTTCAGGTTTATATTTCATTCAAAAAATATTTGGATGTACTGGAACACATCCGGCATAACGACCGCCTGGAGTACCGGGTCAACTATGCAGAATCCCTGATCGAAAGAACCAGAAATTTTAAAGAGCTCAAAGATGGGTTTCAGGATATAAGCCTTTTAGAAAAGAATGAGGACCTCATCAGATCACTTCTCACCGATCTTTTTCCTACAGGACTTACCAAGAATGAAATAAAAGCGGCAAGTATTCCTCTTTCCAACATCACTTTCAATTATACGGAAAGATTTAAAGATATTCTTAAAGATGCAGGAAAGGATTTTGAAATTGAGCTGAGAAATATCAGTGACAACGAATTTTATGTATTCTGCTGCTGCCTGATCCTTCAGAGCTACTTTAAAAAAGACATCAAAAGCAGCATCCCGTTTTATTATGATATCCCAAACAAGCAGGGAATCATGAAGCATTACAAAATTACAGTAAACTCAGACTTTACGGAGATTTATCCTACGGAAGGAGCAAAGATCCCGTCTGATGAGATTCTGGATATGCTGTTGGAAAACCTGGATGATTTTAAGCTGTGGAAGAAATATTTTCCATCGCAATCCTGGATATTGAAAGGATTTACCATTATTTCACTGGTAGACTGTACCTCTGAAGTGGCCCTCTCTGATCTTAAATCAAGCATGATAGAGATCGATCCTGAAAATTTAAATCCCAATGAAAACCTGACAGAGATCTTCAAATCGTATTTTGATGTCCCGCAGCTTAGTTTCGGATTGATGACCTTCAACAAAAAGGAACAGAAACTGGATAAGCTCCCGATTTATGAAAGCCTTCTGACCAATCATATTCTGGATTTCTGGATCAATACCTTTGATGAAGAGACCCGTAAAACTACTTTCAGTAACTTGAATCACAATTCAAAATCGATTGTGGTTTCCAATGTGAATAACCTGGATGAGAATGTCAGACAGCTTCCGTCCTTCAGCATTTTAAAGGATAATAATATCAGTAGTTTCATGGTAATTCCTATCATGAAAGATAACGAGCTCCTTGCCATCATGGAGTTTACCTCTCCTATAGCCGGAAGTTTTAATGGTTTAAAGCTCAAGAAAATGGAGTTTTTTACCGATATGGTCCTTTTCTCGCTCAGCAGATTCTACTTTGAAAAGAATTACCAGATCGAAGCTATTATACAGCGGGAATATACAACCATTCACGACAGCGTGGTATGGAAATTCAGAAATGAGGCAGAGAAATACTTTACGGCATCCCTTGGGAAAAAAATACATACTTTAAAGGAAATATCATTCAAAAACCTGACTCCGTTATTTGGGGTATCAGATATTCGTTCCTCATCAGAAAAGCGGTTCAACCTGATGCTTAAAGATCTGAACCATCAGATCGAATGGCTCAATACTATTTTCGCACTCACCAATTCCGATTCAGAAAAATTCCTGCTGGCGCTGGAGGTCTTCGAAAACGAACTGAACAATGAGATCAAAGCCGATACCGAGCAACGCTTTCAAAGATTACTGAGAGAGGAAATCCATCCTTTTTTACAGGGAAAACTGGAAGTAAGAACCTCCAGAGAAGTAAAATCAAAAATTAAAGATTATTTTTCACAGGTTCTGCCCCAAACTGACCTGTTTTACAGCCACAGAAAAAATCTGGATGATTCTATCACACTTGTCAACAGAAAGCTGGCAGATATGCTGGATGAGAGCCAGGTCAAGGCTCAGGAAATTTTTCCACACTATTATGAAAGGTTTAAATCTGATGGTGTAGAGCATAATCTCTATATCGGACAGTCCATTGCTCCGGATCTTCACTATACTTCCAAAGTCGTTCATAAACTGAGATACTGGCAGCTGAAAACCATTTGTAAAATGGAACAGGAATTCCAGTCCTTTAAAACAGTTCTCCCTGTTCAGCTGGATATTGCTTCTCTTATCTTTGTCTATAACGAAAAAATAGATATCCGCTTCAGAATGGATGAAAAACGCTTTGATGTAGACGGAGCCTACAATTCTTATTATGAGATTATCAAAAAACGCCTGGATAAAGCTCACGTTAAAGACTCTGCAGAACGCATTACCGCTCCGGGGAAGATCACCATCGTCTACTTCGGGATGGAAAACCAGAGAGAATACCTGGAATACATCTCCAAATTACAGAAAAAAGGCATTCTGCAGCATGATATAGAATTCTTAAAAGTGGAAGACCTTCAGGGAATTACGGGATTGCTGGCGTTGAGAATATCAATCAGCCAAAATCATCTATAGAATAAAAATCAGTCTCTGATTTAAAGGCTCAGAAAAGCAACTCCAAAGGACAGCACGGATATAATGATTCCGGCCATAAAGATCTTATAGGTAATCGATAAAAGCTTATATTTCCTGTCGAGAACCTTCCCCAGATAATACAGGTCTTTTACCATAGAATCGTAAATATAATCTCTGTCTTTGATCAGGTCCTTCATAGCATTGTGATAATCATCAAAAAGCATCTGATGAAAGTTCCCGAAGAACAGCAAGTTAACTTTTCTGTTCACAATATCCTGAGACGTAAAGGTTGTTTTGGTCACATTGGGTTTGGTAGACAGGATCGCAAATATAATGGTCAGCACACTTGACAGCAGCAATATAAAGCTTGGAAGGATCAGATGGGAATTTTTCGGAGCATCCAGCTTCGGAACCAATACGGAAAGACATACCGAAATAATAATAGCATTTACAGACAGCAGGATATTGGCTTTGCTGTCCGCAATATCGCTCAGCCTCGTATGATTGTTGAGGGTAACCCTGAACAAGGTATCCACACTTCTGTCCGACTTCTCCTTTTCTTTCTTCACTTCAGAACTGTCTTTCTTTTCCTCTTCTTTTTCTTTGCTTAGCTTCTTTTCAATCTTCCTGATATTCTTCTTTTTTAAAGGCTCCCAGTTTTCTTTGGCATAATCCGTATAAAAGGTATGCTTATTCTTCAGCATATCAAGATTTCCGGCATTCCATTCATCATTGGAAAAGCACCGTACATTGGTAAGTTCCCATTCTTTTCTCAACGCATCGGAAATGTCATTATAGTCATGACCTGCAAAATGGCTGAAATCAGCATCCTTCACGATTTTTTCCAGCAGGTTCTGAGGTTCATAGGCAATTTTCGTAGCCAGGATCAGTTTCTCAACATCATTAATATAATTTTCAGGATAATTTTCCTGATGCAAAAAGCTTTTCATGATCTCCGCACTCCTCTCCTCATGGTTCTGGGCACACTCTATATAACCGGTATCATGAAACCATAATGCCACAAGCACCTTCTCCTGATCCTCTTCCGGAACAGGGGTGTTTTTCATGATTTCCTCAGCCTTATTAACAGTATAGGCGGTATGGATAAAATTATGATAAAAATATACCGAAGATAACTTATCTTTGAATAAGATTTCAACATAATTTTTAGCTTTGTCTAGAATGCTCATTCCTGAATTTTTGTTAATGTAAATTTATGAATTTATCCTTTAAAAATCATCTAAAAAATACTTCTATTGTTCTGAGAACAGTATTGTCCGCCGGAGTCCTTTACTCCTGCGCTACATATAACGTACAAAAGGGCAAAAACTTATTTGAAGTAAAAGATTCCGACATAAAATCTGAAAATGATTTTAAACTTTTCCTGATCGGAGATGCCGGAAATGCAGATGAACCTCAGGCTCAGAAGACCTTAAATTTACTGAAAAACAAACTGGATTCTGCAGACAGCAATTCTATGCTGGTCTTTCTGGGAGATAACATCTACCCTAACGGAATGCCTAAGGAAACGGATAAAGATTATGCTTCTGCCAGGCAAAAACTCGAAAACCAATTTGCCATTACCAAAAATTTTAAAGGAAAAACCTTAGTTATTCCGGGAAATCATGACTGGTACAATGGCCTGGAAGGCCTCAATGCACAGGAAGGATTTGTCAAACAATATTTTGACGACAAAAAAGCCTTTCTTCCCAAAAATGGCTGTCCTATCGATGACATCAATATCTCCAGGGATATCAAATTGATTGCCATTGATACAAAGTGGGTCCTTTCCAACTGGAACAATTATCCCGGAATCAATAAGAACTGCAATATCAAAACCCGTGAGGATTTTTTCACCGAGTTTAAAGATCTTATCATTAAAAACCAGGGTAAAAGAATTATTGTAGCCCTGCACCATCCTGTGATCAGCAGCGGGACCCATGCCGGGTTCAATTCCGTAAGATCACATCTTTATCCGCTCAGAAGTAAATTCCCCGTTCCGGTTATTGGCAGCGTGATCAATATTCTGAGGAATTCTTCAGGGGCAAGTCCTGAAGACATCAATAATCAGCATTATGCTGATCTTGCCAACAGGCTTAAAAGTATTGTTCAGGATAAGGAAAATGTCATTTTTGTTTCCGGACATGATCATAACCTTCAGTACCACGAAGACGGAAACCTAAGACAGATCGTCAGTGGAGCCGGCTCCAAAGTTGACCCTTCCACGATTATAGAATCTACGGACTTTTCTTACGGAGGAAGTGGTTTTGCTGTGCTGAATATCAGAAAAGATGAGAGTACAGATGTTGAGTTTTTCTCTACAAAAGATACTCAGGCTCAAAAACTGGCACATATTTCCGTTGTTTCCAAACCTGACGTATTTGTAAATAACTTCCCCAATACTTTTCCTCCTACATTTTCTTCAACCATCTACCCGGTAGCCCTCACCCAAAAAGGAAAGTTTTACAAATGGCTTTGGGGAGAGCATTACAGAAAATATTATGGAATTCCTATTGAAGCTCCCACAGCCAATATTTCTGAGCTGAACGGAGGCTATATTCCTTTCAGGGAAGGCGGAGGAAACCAATCCAACAGTTTAAGATTAAAAGCAAAGGATGATCAGGAATTTGTGATGCGTGGCGTGAAAAAAAGCGCGATCCGTTTCCTTAACAATATGGCTTTTAAGAAAAGTACTTTCGGAGAGGAACTGACAGATACTTTTCCTGAAAAATTCCTGCTGGATTTTTATACGACGAATCACCCGTTCACGCCTTTTACCATTGGAAATATGGCAGACAAGCTGAATATTTTCCATAGTAATCCGAAACTCTATTATATCCCAAAACAGCAGGCTTTAGGAAGATATAACGAAGACTACGGTGATGAGATGTATATGATCGAAGAGCGCTTTTCTTCCGACCCGAAAACATTGGCTTCACTTGACAATGCAAAAGATATTGTTTCAACGGATGATGTTTTAAAAAACTTAAACAAAAATGATAAATACTCCGTTGACAAGGAGTCCTATATCAGAGCCAGGCTGTTTGATATGCTGATCGGTGACTGGGACAGACACTCTGATCAATGGAAGTGGGCAGAATACGAAAATGGGAACAAGATCATTTACAAACCAATCCCGAGAGACCGGGACCAGGCCTTCAGCAAGTATGACGGTGCGGCCTTCAGAATCATTATGAACGTTCCGGCAATCCGCCATATGAAGACCTTCAAAGAAGATATCAGCAGTGTAAAATGGGTCAATATGGAACCTTACCCGATGGATCTGGTCTTTTTGAAAGGCTCTACCCAGGAAGAATGGGAAGCACAGGCAAAGTATATCCAGGAACATTTAACAGATGCAGACATAGATGACGCGTTCCACAATCTTCCGAAAGAAGTACAGGATGAAACAATTGCTGATATCCAGCGAAAGCTGAAAATACGGAAAACAAAACTGCAGAGCTATGCTTCTCAATATTATGATGTACTGCAGAAAAAAGTTTCATTGGCAGGAACTGTAAATCCTGATAAATTCGTGATTACCAAAAACGGACATTCTGTCCTTGTACAGCAGTATAAATTAGGTAAGAATAAAGATAAGAATGAATTGGTCTTTGAAAAAACCTACCATGATTCAAAAACAAAAGAGCTATGGATCTACGGACTGGAAGATGATGATATTTATGACGTAACAGGAACCGGGAATCCTAAAATGACAATCAGACTGATCGGTGGATACAATCATGATACGTATAATGTCGCGGATGGAAGAAAGGTAAAGATCTACGATTTCAAATCCCAGAAGAATACCTATAACGCAGGTAACGCGACTAAAAATATCACCGATGATTATGATATTAATTCATACAATTATAAGCATCCGAAATACAATGCATTTGCAGGTTATCCTAATGCCGATTACAACCCTGACGACGGGGTGATCATCGGTGTACTGGCTAATTATACGATGAATAATTTTATCCGTGATCCGTTTACACAGAAACACAGCTTAAAAACCAATTTTTATACTGCCACAGCCGGGTTCAGTGTGGAATATAAAGGAATTTTCAAAAAAGCCATTTCCGGATGGGATCTCAATTTAGATGCTTTTTATACTACTCCAAGGTTCTCCCAGAACTTCTTTGGACTGTCTAATGAGAGCCCGTACGACAAGGAAAATACCGAAAGGGAATACAACAGAGCAAGAATCTCCAAATTCAGCTTTGCACCGTCAATTGCTAAAAAAAGCTGGATGAATCTCAGCCATCAGGTTCAGCTTACCTTTGAAGATAATAAGGTACAGAGAAAGGAAGGCCGCTTCATCAATCAGTCACCGGATGTAAGACCGGGAGTATTCGACAGCCAGCAATTTGTAGGAGCAAACTATACATTTGGATATAAAAATGCAGACAATGCAGCCTTCCCTACTCTTGGGCTTGAATTCATGCTGAATACCAACTGGAAGGCGACTCTTTCGGATTTTAACAGAAACTTCCTCACTCTGAAAGGTAAACTGGCCATTGATCACAGGATTGATAAAAAAGGGAATTTTGTATTTGCCAATGCCAGCAATGTGATGTGGATCAACAACAATCATTTTGAATTCTATCAGGCGGCAGCTATTGGTGGCAATAACGGGATGAGAGCTTTCAGAAATGAGAGATTCTCCGGCAGATCATACTTTACCAACAATTCTGAGATCAGATGGGATTTTGGGAGAATAAGAAACAATATTGTACCTGCCAATATGGGAATCCTTATCGGATATGATATAGGACGTGTATGGAATGATAATGAATATTCCAGAAAGTGGCATCAGTCTGCAGGAGCAGGAGTATGGCTGAGCATCGTAGAGATGATGTCCGCAAGGCTGAACTATTTTTACGGTTCTGATGGAGGAAGGATTTCTGCGGGAATAGGAATGAAGTTCTAAAATTAGAGCAAATACTCACAAATCTTAATGAATACAAAATCCACAGAAAATTCTGTGGATTTTGTATTTAGAATATTTATGGATATGGAAAGTATAATAGTACTTGTCCGTTTGCGTCATATTTATAATTCCATATTTTTTTTGAAGTTTTTGGAGGAATGTTACCATTACCTGGATTTAAATTTACAGTAACAGATTCTCTTGTTCTGAAATTATTAACAGATAAGCTTTTCTCATAGAGATCATCATTGAGCAGGTAAAGTTTTTTGAATGGGTTTGCAGCATTATCAAAATCAGAATAAGTAATAGTAGTCAATTTATCATCTACACCGTTCACTTTTCCCAGGACCTCACATTTACTAAGATTATTATTGTTATCATAATAGTAAGTTGTAAAATATTCATAACCTCCAAATCCCTCAAATTTCCAGTAAATCTTTTTGATTTTATCCTGTTCATAAGTATAGGTTTTTGTATCGGCTACAGAACCGGGACCAGTTGTAGCACTTACATAATAATGTTCTTGCTTTACAGGTTTGTTATTAGTCATTGTAAAACGATATTCATGATATCCTGGAAAACTCGGCCCTTCCAACTCACTTAAGATTACTTTATCATTGTTATAAGATAACGTAGTGATTTTATCCGCAAAAAACATATCTTCCATTTGCATAAATATTTTATAAAACCTTCCTTTGACATTGGTTAAGTTTCCGTTTTCAAAGGTAAATTCATAAAATTCTTTAGGGTTAGGTGTTATTCCGACACCATCTACACCATAAACATAAGCTTTTTCCGTCTGTATAACCGGAGGAGGTAGAGTGAGATCTTCTATAGTATTATCACTACTGCTGCAAGAAAATAAACTCAGTGCAAGTGAAAGGTAAAATAAGTTTTTCATGGTTAGTTTTCTTATGGTAAAAATATAATTTTTATTCTAAAATGAAAATTTATATACATTCCCCCCTTCATCTTTCGCCTTCTCATCTGCAATCATTAAGGTTTTATCATCATGAAAAACAATAGCTTCTTTCTGTGAATTATGATTCAGAGCAATTTTCTGAATTTTAGTTGCACTAAAATCGTCAGCTGCAAATCCGGTAAGAACATGGATATTTTTATGCGTCAGCAATACAATTTTATCTTTCGTGCTGTTGATGGTTGCCGATGTAATGGCAGCATCATTATATCCTCCCTGAAGCTTTAATCGTCCTATTAATTTGGCCTCAAAATTCCCTTCTTTATTAGGAACCTTGAAAACCAGGAATGTTCCGTCAAAGCCCTTGCTTCTGTTCTTGGTGAAAAGGTAAAAGTTTCCGTCCATTTCAACAAATCCTTCACAATCGTATAATAAGCCGGATTTTTTAGGAGGAAATTCTGTCTGGCCTTCGTAATGAAATCTGGTAGTCTGAACAACTTTTGTCGTTGTCTGGGTAATATCTTTCAGATCCGTTTTTAAAATAGCCAGATCCTTCCGGTCGTTATCGTTATTTCCAAAATCACCAATGTAGATATTGCCCTGCGGATCAGATATGATGTCTTCCCAATCTGTATTTTCAGTATTCTGAACCGGTACCTTAGCCATCATCTGCCCATTCTCATTAAGACCATATACCGCATTTTTATTACCTCTGTCTTCTATCACCCAAATGGTTTTCTTATCCTTTGACAAAGTAATGCCCGAAACTTCCTTCAACTTTTTAGGAAGCGTGAACTGTACTTTCAATTCATCATCTTTAGCCGGTGAATTCTGAGCTTTGGGATTACAGCTCAACAAAAACAAAGCGGGTAGCATAAGAAAGCGTAACATATTTATTTTTTATTTTTTTTTAACTAAACATAAGTAGCATTAATTGTTCCAGGTAATATTATTGAAGCTGTTTCGCTTTCTCCCAAAGAAGATCCATCTCCTCCAGAGACATATCTGCGAGCTTCAGCTCCTGCTCGTCAGCGAGCTTTTCCATCTTCTGAAACCTTGAAATAAATTTCAGATTGGTCCTTTCCAATGCGGAATCCGGATTGATCCCTGAAATTCTGGCATAGTTGATCAGTGAGAAAAAAACATCTCCCAGCTCTTGTTCTTTTTTATGAAGATCCGTTTCCGCATGAAACTCCTGAATTTCCTCATCCACCTTTTTCCAGGCATCTTCCGCATCATGAAACTCAAAACCAATACCTTTTACCTTATCCTGAATTCTGTAAGCCTTGACCATACTGGGCAGGCTTTTCGGAACACCTCCCAAAATGGACTTGTTGCCTTCTTTTAATTTCAGCTTTTCCCAGTTCTGTTTCACTTCTTCTTCATCTTTTACTTCCGTATCACCATAAATATGAGGGTGGCGGAAGATCAGTTTTTCATTAAGTGAATTGATAACATCCGCAATATCAAAACTTCCCTTTTCAGAACCTATTTTAGCATAAAAAACCAGATGAAGCAGGACATCTCCCAGCTCTTTCTTTATTTCCTGCAGATCTTCCTGTAAAATAGCATCAGAAAGCTCATAAGTTTCTTCAAGGGTAAGATGACGAAGGGATTCTAAGGTCTGTTTCTGATCCCATGGACATTTCTCACGCAGATCATCCATGATATCAAGTAATCTTTCGAAAGCTTCCAGTTTCTCCTGTTTTGTATTCATAAGTAATTGGGAATTCAATATTATACAAATGTAAGGGTTATTCGCATACTACTGCAAACGTTGGAAGTGAAAGTATAAAAGTTGCTGATTGTTTGTTATGCCATTCTTGTCTCCCTGCTACCTACTACCTGAAATCTACCACCTAAAAAAAGCCCTGTCAAGAAAATTCTCAACAGGGCTCTGTATTATCAATTCAAAAATGAATTATCCTTTTTTAGTGTGCGTACTTTTAGGAGCTGATTTTGCAGCTGATGTAGCTTTTACTTTTGGAGCAGCAGGCTTTTCCGTTTTTGGAGCCGCTTTCTTAGTTGCTTCTTTTTCAATGCTTACTTCTTCAGCCGGTTCACCTTCCAGTGTTTCAGGCTCTGCTTTTACAAAGCTTTCAGGAGTGATATATCCTGCTTTGTGAAGAATATTGTACCATTGAGCCAACTTCTTTATATCAGAAGAATACACTCTTTCCGTATCATAGTTAGGAAGAGAGGTCAGCATAAATTCTTTCAGGTCTGCATCTGAAGATTTGTGAGAAATAGTTTCCTTATAATCGTTGTTTTTAGCAATATTTTCAAAAACTTCGAACAAAGGAACTTCTTTATCAAATGTAAACATGGCAATATTGTCCAATAAACTTACCTGGCTTGAGTTTCCAATGCTTACTTTTTTCTTTGAGGTAACATCTTCAATGATGAATCCGTTTCTTAATTGAGAAACTAATTTGTAAAGTCCTGGCTTTCCAGAAATTGAAATTATTTTTTCTAACAGCATAATTTTATTTTTTGTAAATTCTGCAATCAGCATTAAGCTTTTTGCGTTTTATTATTTCTTTTTATCCTTGTTTAAATTATTTTGGAAATCTCATTTTGTAACCGATGCTTACGTCCCCCTGAGAGATTTTTGTAAGTTTTCCTTTTACCAGCTTCTTTTTCAAAGCGCTCAGGTGATCGGTAAACAGAATCCCTTCAATGTGGTCATATTCATGCTGAATTACGCGGGCTCTAATATCGGAAAAAGTTTCTGTATGTTTCACAAAATTTTCGTCATAATATTCAATAACGATCGTACCCTTTCTTTTCACATCTTCTCTTACATCCGGAATAGACAGACAGCCTTCGTTGAACTTCCATTCCTCACCGGATTCTTCAAGGATTCTGGCGTTGATGAATACTTTCTTAAACTCTGCCAACTCATCTTTAATATCCTCATAATCCTCATCTTCTGCAAGAGGAGTCACATCGATCACAAACAGACGGATATCCAAACCGATCTGAGGCGCTGCAAGACCAATGCCATTCGCGCTGTACATCGTTTCGAACATATTATCTATCAATTCCTGTAATCCGGGATAGTCTTTGTCTATATCTTTTCCCACTTTTCTCAAAACAGGATCTCCAAAAGCTCTTATCGGTAATATCATCTTAATCTTTGTTCTAAAAAATTCTGCAATATGATGGTTGCACTTACTTTATCTATTAATCCTTTTTCCTGCCTCTTTTTCTTGTTCTTTCCACTTTGGGAAATAAAAAATGAAGCCATTTTGGACGTAAATCTTTCATCAAGACGGTGGACTGCAATATCTGAAAATTCTTTTTTAAATGCTTCAATGAATTTTAAAATATCCGTTTCCACTTCTGAAATGTTTCCTTTCAAATCTATGGGAAGCCCAATCACTATTTCATCTACCTTGTTTTCACTGAAATATTTTTTCAAAAACTCCATTAGAGAACGGTTCTCAACAGTCTCCAGCCCACTGGCTATAATCTGCATATCATCCGTCACAGCGATGCCACAACGGGCTTTTCCGTAGTCTATTGCAAGGATTTGTCCCATAAGTCTGCAAATTTAGTAAAATTTACTGATTTTATTCATAACGCAGTTTTTTTATGTAAATCATGTTTTATTCCATTATTTTTTTTATAATTTTAATCTTCCAAAAAACAGATATATGAAGAGACTCATCCTCGTTAGACATGCAAAAAGCGACTGGCCGGAAGAAACGGAAGACTTTGACAGACCTTTGGCAGACAAAGGTTTGGAGGATGCTATGAACATGTCCAGATTCTTAAAAAACAATAATATTACTATCGATCATTTTATATCGAGTCCGGCAGTCCGTGCCCTGAATACCTGTAAAATTTTCAATCAGGCCTATCAGCTGCACTGTTCTACTGATGAAAAGCTGTACAATCCTTCGGAAAGAAGTTTTGAATCTGTAATTTATAGTCTGGATGACAAGCTAAGTTCAGTGGCTTTCTTCTCCCATAATAATGGAATTTCCAATTTTGCCAATTCCATTTCTGAAGATATTTTTCATTTCCCAACCTGCGGAGTAGCCGGCTTTGAAGTGGACTGCAATTCCTGGTCTGAATTTGATGGCGCCAAAAAGAAACTCCTTTTCTTTTATGAACCCGGGAAAATATAACTTCATCCCAACAATTCTTTATGCAGCAATATTTATTTTCTTTTTTTCATGCCAGAAAAAAGAGAAAACTTATTTTGAAACGATTGCAGTAAATGATATAAGGCTTCCTAAGCCTAAACCGGGGAACTGGAGATACAACCATCAGGAAAAATTTCAGCAGTTTGAAGATTTTCAAAGAACAAAAAAGATAAAGCCTGAACCTGGAAAAAATACGATCTACCTTCAGCCGATCGGAGAGTTCAGTGAACTTCAGAAAAAGGAAATAGAACTTACCAAACGATATTTAAAAATATACTTCCAGCTGGAAACTAAAGTTCTGCCCGCCTTATCCAGCACTATTTTTCCTAAAAATGTAAAAAGAATCTCTGACGAAGGACAGGAGCAAATATTGGCAGGCTATGTTCTGGACAGTATTTTAATCAAGAGAAAGCCCAAAGATGCCGTGGTACTGATGGGCATTACAGAAAGAGATCTTTTCCCCAGACCGGAATGGAACTATGTTTTCGGGATGGCTTCTTATGAAGATGGTGTGGGAGTAACTTCAATGTACAGATTTGCTGGCGGTCATTTGACGGATTCCAATTTTAATGAGAGCCTTCTAAGATTAATGAAGATCAGTTCACACGAGATCGGACATATGTTTGGAATCAGCCACTGTCTGAATGCCAATTGTGTGATGAACGGAACCAATTCATTGCCGGAAACGGATTATCACCTCGCAAGAGCCTGCTCATTGTGTCAGAGAAAACTGAATTCAAGTATGCATTATGATAACAGGAAAAGGGTACTTGAGCTAAAAAATTTCTTTGAAAAACAGCACCTCAATACAGAACTTTCTTTAGCACAACAGGACCTCAATCTGCTACAGTAAACCAATATCTTTTACAAACTACACATTCTCCCTCCTTTTGGAGAAGTGGCAAAAAATTTATTTTTTGACGAGATAGTTCAGCTTTTGTTAAAGTCATTATTTGCTGTATACAAAAAAGAACGGACCCAAGCCCGTTCTCTATAGAAGATTTTTACCTTTTTAACCTTTTCACCATTTATTTTCTCTTCAGATCCAAATCATCAAAATCGAAGCTGAAATCCGTAACCTCTGAAATAGCTTTCAGTCTTGCAGACTGCGCCTTACCTGTTTCATCATAATCGAAAATAATATAGGCATCCGCATCATAGCTTCTGTCATCCCATTTGATAATAAAAGAGTTATTGGAATAAGGAAGCAATTCTCCCTTTAATCTAGGAGAGTTTTTACATGCAATTCTATAGGTATTTCCCTGTTGCGTAATTTCCACATCCCCAAACCAAACGTCATTATAAGTTCCTGCAAACTGCTCCGCTTTTGGCTGAAGTGATTTTTCTTTTTTAAATGCTTCAGATTTTGCAAATGCATCTTTCTTTTGTTTGTTAAAATCCGCTTCCATTTTAGACATTCTTTCGCTGTATGTTTTCAGCCAGTTCCTGTCTGCTACTCCAAGATAAGAGTCCTTTACCGTGTTGGTAATCGTATTGAATGCTGCTCCGGACTGTTGATTGGTCAATACTACAATTCCCAGCTTCAGATCGGGGATCAGGGTAAACTGTGTTACCGTCCCAATGAGTCCGCCGGTATGCTGTACCTGCTTATGGCCTTTAACATCACTTAAGAACCATCCTAACCCATATCCATAGAAGCTTGTATCATAAGGATTTTTTGCGGCCACTCTATCAGGGATCTGCAAACTCCAAAGCTGCTGAACATTTTTATCTGAAACCAATTTCTTTCCGTCTTTGGTTGTAAAGTTATTCAACAGGCATTCTGCCCAGGTCGTCATATCCTTAATATTGCTCATGATACCTCCTGCCGCGTTGCCTGTTTCATTCCAGTCGTGGGGAACAGCAACGGCCTTTCCATCTACAGGAGCGTGAGCATCAATTTTGTTGGTGGCAGCTTTAGCCCTGTTGTAGCTTCCAAAGCTGGAAGTCATTCCTACAGGCTTCATAATTCTCTGCTCAATAAATTCCGCCCAGCTCAATCCGGAAATTCTGTGGATGACCTCACCCGCAACAATGAACATAATGTTATTATAGTCTAATTTTGTTCTGAAAGGGTTTTCCGGCTTCAGATATCTTACATTATGAATAATATCATTAACAGTCAGGCTTCCTCCTTCCGGAAAAAACATCAGATCTCCCTGACCTAATCCCAGTCCTGCTCTGTGAGTAACCAGATCCTTTATGATCACGTTCTGAGACACATACGGATCATACATCTGAAACTCAGGAATATATTTTGAAACTTTATCATCCCAGTTTAATTTTCCTTCATCAGCCAGGATCGCTAATGCTACACAGGTAAATCCTTTGGAATTGGAAGCAATCCCGACCAGCGTGTTGTCATCCATAGGTTGCTTAGTTGTAAGAGAACGTACTCCGAAACCTTTGGAATAGGTTACTTTACCATCTTTTACAATTCCTACTGACATTCCCGGAACATCGAAGGTTTTCAGGGTATTCTGGATCAGTTCATCCAGCTTTTTCTCTTCAACCTGCGCATTAGCCAATCCTACGGTCAAAAGAAAAATGAAAAAAGAAAGTTTCTGTTTCATTGTTTTTTTTAATTTTCCCAAATTTAGTAAATATGATGCTAACTTTGCAGGTGTTAAAAGTTTACTTATTTTTTCCAATAAATTAGTTTTACCATTCATGAAAAAGTCTATTTATATTTTTCTTCTATCATTTTTTGCGGCCGGTTTCATAAAAAGTCAGGACAGAAGTTCCAGTCCTTTACTTTTACAGACCTGGAACCTGAAAAGTATGGATACCCATATTTACACCTATGAAAAACAGAATGCTTTTGAGAAAAGGAGACAGGGGCTCAGATTTCAGAAAAATGGAAAGATCACAGGAAATCTGAACAGCTCGCCTTACAGATATGATACACTGGAAGATGTTGCTCCTAAAGATTTAAATTTTGAACGCTATATCGGAGACTGGAAAAAGGTTTCAGATACTACACTTACCCTCCTATTCCCATCCAATGCCAGTATGAACGGTACTTTCATTATTTCCAGACTTACAGAGAATGAGCTGAAGCTGAAAAGGGTATTCAGTGCGGATATAGACAAGAAACTCGATTCTATACGCAGAACGAAAATCATCTCCTATTGACATTCCTGAAAAAGCTATATAAGAAAACTGGCCCTCAATACAATTTTTTAAAGCTTTATATTTGCAGTCTAAAATAGTAAACAATGGCAGTAAAAAGATTATTGGCTCTATTCTTACTGATGATGAGCTGTAATTTATATTTTTCCCAGGAAGTAACCATCAAGGATGATAAAGTTCTTTTGGACGGGAAACAAATCCTGAAAGCAGAAAAGATCAATGTTGCCCAGTATTCATTTTTTTCCATGAAAGATGATGAGGAAGTTCTTCTTTACAAGTATATGGACAATGAGACACCAAGATATGTAAATGATGATTATTTTATCCTGAATTTTCTAACCGAAAAGATCAAAGTGGAATCTACAGATATGGCCAAAATATCCAATTTTATGAATTCTAAAAAAGGAATGGAAAAACTGGTAAGATGGCTGTTAAAGGAAAGGGTAATCAATCATGATGGAGAGCTTAACTCTGACCGTGTAGCGGTTTTTAAAGATAAATACCACGAAAACATTACTGAAAGAACCCTAAGATAATGACAAAAATCCTTCTTCTTTCCGATTCTCATTCCTATATTGATGACCGGATCCTGGAATATGCTTCTCAGGCTGACGAAATATGGCATTGTGGAGATTTCGGGAGCCTGGATGTGATTGAACAGCTTGAAAAAGTAAAGTCTCTGAAAGGCGTTTACGGAAATATTGATAATGCTAAGATTCAGGCGGAATTTCCGGAAGTCAACCGCTTCTTTTGTGAAAAACTGGAAGTTTTGATGATCCATATTGGAGGTTATCCCGGAAGATATACCCCTTTAGCCAAAAAAGAAATCGCAGAAAAGGCTCCGAAATTATTTATTTCCGGACACTCACACATTTTGAAAGCGATGTATGATGAAAAAAATAAGCTGCTCCATCTGAACCCCGGTGCATGTGGACAACAAGGCTGGCACAAAGTGAGAACGATGATGCGGTTTGTAGTGGATGGCGAAGAGATTAAAGATCTGGAGGTTATTGAACTGGGATCTAGGGTTTAACAGGCTGAGAAGGTAAAGAAAGCAGGAAAAGCGAAGATGGTGATAAGGGAAGTAAGAGTGTGAAAAAGGATTAAATCGGAGACTTTCCTAATAAAAAGGATATAGATTGATTGATCATTTATCAAAATTATGAAAATTGGTGATAAGGTTTCGGTAGTAGATGAAGATTTAAACGGAGTTGTGACTTCCGTGAAGGGAAATATTGTGGTTTTTAAAGACGAATATGGCTTTACTCATCAATATGCTAAAGCGAAACTCGTTCCCAAGGATGGTGATCTTTATGATAACATCAGAGTCGTAAAAAAAGCGGAGCCTAAAAAAATTGTTTCTAAAAAGCATCAGAAAAATCATTTGGTTTTGGACCTGCATTTTCATAATTTGGTAAAAAATCCTGGTGATTATGACAGTTTTGAAAGATTGTTTATGCAAAAAGAAAAGCTGATCGAAGTGCTGGAGTTTTGCAGGAAAAATAATTTAAAGAGACTGGAAATTGTTCATGGTATCGGTGACGGGATATTGCAGAGAATGGTTTGGGATGTATTGGAAAGCCAGGTCAATATTGATTTTTATAATAAGGAAATACTTCACCACCAATCAGGTGCAGTAATGGTAGAATTTCACTAAATTTGCAGGAATTGAAATATGAACGTACTTAATTTACTTTTTACCAAAGACGGATTGATCTACCAGATTGTGAAAAACAAAAACATTCTGGAAGAAAGGTCTTATTTTGTTACGGAAGAGACATCAGATCATCTTATAGAAGAAAAGCTTGATGAAGTTCTTATCAAACAGCGTTTTGATGAAATCCAGGTAATTTCTGCATTTAATCATTTTACCCTGATGCCTGAAGGCTTTTCCCAGCACGATACCGGCTTTGACCTGATCGCTTTTAATGCTCCCGCTGATAAGGAGCAGGAAGAGCTGATGCTTTCGATCAACAAAAAATACGGGATCCAGTTTTATTATACCTTTCCGAAGGATTATTATAAGAAAATAAAGGAGCTTGCGATACCGGTGCACTTTAATTTCTCCGGAGAAAAATTTCTGAGCTCGATCAGCAATAAGAACAATAAGGAAATTCATATCAATCTTTACCATAATCAATGTGAGTTTTTTGCCATTGATAATAAGAAGATTATACTTTACAACAATCTGGATGTAAACTCGGAAGTCGATTTCCTTTATTTCATTATGTTTACTTTAAGCAAAATAGGTTTCGGAATCAATGAAACCAGCTTTTATGCTTACGGTGAGACTACGGAAAACGAAACGTTTATATCTGAGCTTCAGAAATTTGTCAAAAACCTGAAAATTGTATTTGACAATATTCCCAATAAGAATTTTATACTCAATTAGGTTGCAGGCCGCAGGTAATAAAGATTACATCTTAAAAAATATCCACCTGCCACCTATAATCTACTACCTAAACCCTAATACAACATGTTCAGAATAATATCAGGCAAGTGGAAAGCCAAAAAAATTGCCGCTCCAAAAAACTTTGAAGTAAGACCTACAACTGATTTCGCTAAAGAAGCTCTATTCAGCATTCTGGAAAACAAATATGATATGCAGTCGATTTCTGTGCTGGATCTTTTCGCAGGGATCGGTTCTATTTCATTGGAATTTGCTTCCAGAGGATGCCAGGATATTACTTCTGTCGAAATGAACCCGAAACATACCGCTTTTATCAACTCCACGGCTTCGGATCTTGACATGTCCCTTCAGATCAATGTGCAGAGAGGAGATGTATTTGACTGGCTTAAAAAGTTCAGAAATAAAAAATCTTTCGAGATCGTTTTCTCAGACGCTCCTTTTGAAATGGAAGAGAAAAAGTACCACGAACTGATCTCTTTGGTTTTAAACAATAAATATTTAAAAGTAAACGGAGTTCTTATTGTAGAGCATCAGAGCCGTATGAAATTCGAACATCCCAATTTGATAGATACCCGAAAATACGGAAACGTGAGTTTCAGTTTTTTTGAACCGAATAAAGAAGATAATCAGGAACTTTAATTCCTAGTTATTTTTTTTGAGATTACAGGAGATTGTTCTCCCCATCTTGTAATGGCTTCCAAAACAGGCAGCAATGTTTTTCCAAAGTCTGTTAATTCGTATTGAACAACCAAAGGAGGTTTTTCTGTGAAGACAGTTCTGTCAATAATATCGTCATCTTCCAACTGCTTAAGCTGAAGGCTTAATGTTCTTTCCGTAATGGTAGGAATAGATTTTCTTAATTCACTGTATCTTTTGGCTCCGCCAATCAGGTGATGTAAAATCACAGCTTTCCATTTACCGCCTATAAACCTCATCGTGACGCTTGTACAGCAAGGATAGGACTTATTATCTACTGTATACATTGATACTATCATTTTTTACCGTTATTGCAAAGTTAATAAACTTAAATTAATTTTGTAACTATAAAAATGATAGTATAAAATTATGAGCTTTTTATCCCAAATGAAAAACAGGTATACTGTAAAAAAGTATAACCCACAGACCAAGATCAGTGAAGAACAAATTACCGAATTGAAAGAGATTCTGAACTTAAGCCCTTCTTCCATCAACAGCCAGCCATGGAACTTTATTTTTATCAATGATCCGGAGCTGAAAAGGCAATTAGGTGACAGATCTTACTTTAATAAAGAAAAAGTTTTGGAAAGCAGCCATCTGATCGTATTCCAGGTGATCAAAGACGTGGAGAGCTTTGAAAAACAAATTGAAGAAAACCTTCCGGAAGGATCTGTTAATTATTACAGAACCATGGTAAAGCCTAAAGGAGAAGCTGCCATAAAATCATGGTTAGGACATCAGGTTTATTTGTCATTAGGAGTACTGCTTTCTGCATGTGCGGCTATGGGGATCGATTCTACTCCAATGGAAGGAATTGAGCCTGAAGGATACGATGTCATTCTGAACAACGAAAAATACGAAACACTATTTGCCGTAGCCATTGGTGAAAGAGACGAGACAGATGCCAATCAACCCAGGTTCAATCCAAAGAAAAGACTGAATGCTGAAAAAGTGATTATAGAAGCATGATTTTTAATCTCTGTTAATTAATCAGATTATGCAGATTTTTCCAAGTATCTATTAGTATGTGGAGAGCTTTTCACCCATTTATTTTTCGCAAATTAAGGATCATCCCATAGTTTTCATCTGCTAAATCTGTAAAATCTGCGAGAGATAAAATACAAAAAGCTGTTTCAGGGGAAACAGCTTTTATTTATAATACTTTTAATTCCAGATCAATTGTCTTTCCGAAGAATTTCTTTGAGATCTTCTCAAAATTCTTGGTAAGATCCGAAAGATAGAAATGATAATTCGGCTTAGGATTGTTATCATTTAAAAGGTTGTATTTATCCAGAATGATTTTCAGGTGATTGGTGACAATATTGGGTGAATCGATAACACGGACCCTGTTTCCGTAATACTGCTTGATCTCATCAATCAAAAGAGGATAATGTGTACAGCCCAGGATCAGTGTTTCAATATTCTTTAATTTATTATTGCTCAGATAATTGTAGATGATAGCATGGGTGATCGGATGATTCTTGAATCCTTCCTCAATCGCAGGAACCAGCAATGGAGTTGCCAGCTCATCCACTTTGATCCACTTATTATGCTTGCGTATACTTTTCTTGTATAGTCCGGAATTCACTGTTGCTTTGGTCGCAATTACTCCCACGTTATTGTGTATTTCGTAAGATACTTTTTCAGCAACCGGATTAATTACATCGATTACAGGAACTCTGCCGGCAACTGACTGCATCACTTCATTCAGGGCGTTCGCTGTTGCCGTGTTACAGGCGATTACAATGGCTTTACAGTTCTGCTCCAGCAGGAAGTTGGTGATTTTTGTAGAATACTCAATAATGGCTTCCTTAGATTTCTCGCCATAGGGAAGATGCTTTGTATCTCCAAAATAGATGAGATCTTCACAGGGAAGGAGTCTCTTGATTTCTTTGGCAACGGTAAGACCTCCTACCCCGCTGTCGAAAATACCGATAGGCTGGCTGGGTGAAAGATGGGAATAATCCTGTTTTTTAGTTTTCAAATGAGTTGAAATTTTATACAAAAATAATGAATAATTGGATACTTAATGAAGATTACTGATTGAAAATATTTTGGGGATTTGTATCGAAATATATAGCGTAGTAAACCATCATCCCTATCTATATCTAAACAAATAACCGTCTCAATTGTTGAGACGGTTTATTTGTCAATTTGTTTATTGAAATTACATTATTCTCTTTTATTAAATATCTCTGTAATACCTCTAACAAATAGAATATCTAGACTACAAATTATTTAATACAGTTTATACTTTCTAATTTGCGTTCTTCGTACTTTTTATAAAATAAAGTCCTTAAAGAGTCTATATATTTATTTAAATCTGCACTTTCATAAAAGTCTAATGCCTTTTTGAATGTCATTGTTGTCTTGATATTGGGATTATCCGTTGGCATCTCAGGAGGATAGTCCTTTTTTAACCACCTATTAATCATTTTATTATAATTATCATCTATATATGAAGGGTGTTCTTTTGAGTAAAAGTCCATAAATAGACAATCTTCTTGAGCTAATTCAGTAGAAGACAAATCAAATAATGAATCACATTTTTTTATCTGGTATTTCTTTTCCTCCTGTTTAATGGATTTTTCATAAAAATCAATAAAGGCATACCTTTTATGCTTGGATAATAATATTTCGATTTTCTTTTTATCCTCTTCTTTTATACCTTTTGTACCGCAAGCACAATAAATCAGCATGCATAATATCGGAAAGGCGAGAATATAACGTGGATATTTCATTTTAATAAAATTTATTATAGTGCTTCTCATAATATCTATTTCCCAATCTTGGATTGCCATTATTTCTAAATACGATATCTACATGATAAACTTTTCCTTCTGGCTTATATTGATCCAAAAATTGTACAACAACACCAAATTGTGACATATCAGGTCCCCCATTAAACGAAATAAATCTTGCATTTATTGCTTCATAAAATCTAGTGGCAGAAGTATAATATTTTTTCCCGTTTATTCCATTGTAATCACCACCTATATTAATATTAGACTTTTCAAATGCTACACTCATCCTAATTGCACAAGTATTTGTATACTTAGAAGGATCTTTTAGATATTCTTCATAAAGTGCACCTCCAACTTCTTTATATACAGAAAGTGCATCCGGATATTTATCATAAGTCGGATAATTTTTACCTAGCAATTCTATTTCATCATCCGTAAGACGTCTTTTAGCGGATCCCCACTCTCCTTCCATTCTATGCATCACATGATTAAAGCCAGCTACAAAGAAGCCATTCATTGCACCTTGCCAAAAGTTGCCTCCGGCAAGAACAGAGCCTACTCCACCAGAAATAGCACCTGTCAATATGATTCCTGTATCACTTCTTAGAGGATTAAAGTCAAAAAGAGCGTCACTAGGAGCTTTTAATAAATCTCCTGTTAAACTGGCAAATGCACCACTTGCTGCACCACTCCAAAAGCTTCCTCCACTAAAAGTAGAAATAACTCCCATGCTTATGGCATGTGCTCCGGCACGTCCAATCACGACTCCCACAGGTCCCAATGCTTTAGCAATGCTTGCCACCTGAAACAGGGTCCCTATTCCAAAAGACAATGCTCCACTGATCATTCCGGTAATCGCTGCAGAAGAAATAGATCTGAAGAATCCATTGACCGACCAATTCCCTTTTATCAATGCTGTGGCAGTATAGGTAGCAGCCGTTATAGCAATCGCAGAGAATGCCGCTTTTGCTATAAGAGCAATAAAAGGAGCAAACGCAAATTCTCCAGTCGGATCATTGAACATTAAAGGATTATTCAGTACATATCCATATTTATTATAGTTCTGCGTATTGTAAATATCCTGAATGTTTTCATCTGCATTTAAAAATCTTCTTAAAAGAGGATCATACAGTCTTCCATTCATATGGATGATACCTACTTCTGCAAAATGCTCATGACCGGTATATCCTCTGTCTAACCATAATGGAGTATTGTTGATAATATTTTTATCTGTAATAATAGCTCCGCTTCCAATCTGAAGATGGGTAAAGTTCCCCCATGCATCGAAGTGTCTCTGTTCCAGCTTATTTCCTGCATCGTCACTGATAGCTAAAATACTGCCTAAATAATCCTTATGCAAAAACTTATAAGTTCCACTGCTCTCTGTATAGTTCTTTATATAGACAATATCACTCTCGTAAGGAGTTCCTCCTATATATAAAATATGCTTTTCCTTGCCTGTTACATTATCTTTAAGGACCTCAAAGCTTCCATCTTCGCTATAGTATTTTGTAAATTTACCTTCCTGGTCCGGATCAAAGTTACCACCATAGCTCACTTGCTGCCTCATGCTGGTAAGGCCATACTGGAATGAAACATCCCCTTTCATACCATCAATAAACACAGGGTCATTATTTTCATTGTAAGCGATGCTCTGGATCAGGTCATTATTATAATTCTGAATTCCAGCGGCATTCAGAGTCATTCCTGTCGCCTGGTAGATTTTTGCAGGATTTTCATATTTTATTTTTCCTACCTGATCATTTTCCAGGATTCTTCCTTTATCATCATAAACATTGAGGAGAGCATTCTGTACTTTAACTCCAGTTACCGCATTAGTCCAATTGACCAGTCTATTATCATTATCATAATCAAAGGATTCTACAATATTAAAATCTCCACCGGTAGTTCTGCTTTTAAGCTCATTTTTGATCGCATCAAATGAATAAGTAAGCTGAAGAATACCTGGCTTTACAGCAGAAGAATGATTAACACTTGCTAAAAAACCATTAGCACCATAGGTATTATTAATATTAACAGCTCCCAGTTTGGCTTGTAATACTTGTCCTTTGGCATTCGTTGTCTGAAGCTGCCACAATATTTTTCCGGAATTTTTATCTTTTACCTGATAAAGATCTCCACTCCATGCATTGTAAACATTCTCAATATTTACCTTGGTTATTACACCTGAAGAGTACAGCTGCTTTTCATAAGAGATCACCTTTCCTTTATCATCATAAGTGATACCTTTCTTAATAAAGTATTTGTCATTGCTACTTTCAGAGGATGAAAGCAGTCTTCCCTGAGGGTCATACACCACGTTGGAACTATAGCTTTTACCCTTTGATGTCCCTGTTTTGGAAATGACTCTACCTTTATTATCATAAGTATAGGAAATGTTTTTATTGGTAGCCTGTCCTCCATCTGTAGTCGAAAGCTCTTTTTGGGAAATTAGCTGACCTAAATCATTGTAGATATACTCCTTTATTCCTTTTGGGCTTACGGTTCTCTTTGGTTGTCCGAAACCATTATATTCATATTTATATATTCCGTTTGAGGGATCATTATATTCTGATTTTCTTCCCCATGAGTCATACTTGGTGATTACAGCATTTTCTGCATACTGTGCCTTGATCTGCTCTCCCGCTGCGTTATAAGAGAATGTAATAATTCCTCCTTTATCTTTTGAAGAAATCACATTCCCCAATGCATCAGTGGTTTTAGAGGTTGTCCTTCCATAATCCGCAGGATTTATTTCCGTTATAGTTACTGTCAGGCCGGAAACAGTGGTTTCCGTTTGTTTACCGTTAAACGCAGTGGCTTTTACTTTGGCCGGAAATACGGAATCATCATACGCTATACTGTTCCACTGATTCACACTTTGTCCTTCAAAATATAGCTCACTTTCATTAATCTTTCTTCCTAGAACATCATATTGTATATCTTTGGAAACAAACTGTCCCTGTCCAAAGGCTTTGGTAGATGTTTTATATTCTTGTCCTAGCCTGTTAGTGTATTTCTTGGTGATATTACCATCAGGATTGTACTGAGTAATAAAAATATTGGAATTATTATCCCTTTCATAGTGATAAGTAGTTGTTCCTCCTAAATTAGCCTTAGAGGTTAACAATTTACCCCACTCATCGTATGTGTTAACAATCGTATTTCCTAATACGTCAATTTGCTTTTTGATCTGTCCCCAATCACTGTATTCGATATTGGTTTCCAGTCCCAGATGATCTGTTTTCTTCACCACGAATCGCCCTTTTGGATCATATACCGATTGGGTTGTTTTAACTTGAGCATCCAGACTATTATCGATTATCTTTTTGGTAATATTCCCAAAACCATCATAAGTATAGGTTTCCTGCAGATAACCTGTATTGTCGCGATTCCAGGTTTTTAGGGTTTTTAACAGGTTATTTTCATAGCTATATTCTTCCTTGGCAGATTTGACATCACCATAAGCCTGAATGATATTTGTTTTAGATTTCAGGCGTCCAACAAAATAATCTGATCCAACCCCTGAAATGTTATGGGTATATTCAGACGTAGAGGTTGTAATACCATAACCATTGTTAACATTAGAAACAGTCTGACCAGGAAGATAATACTCTCCATAGGTAATGGTACTGGTTGTAACAATGTTTGTTAAAAAGTCCTTGGTTCTGGTGGTCTTCGGAACAATAGCTGTTACAACTTTTGGTTTGTCCGCATCAGAAACAGAAGTTACTACCTGATTATTTAATAATTTATCCGTTTGGTAGATAGTAGATTTAAAACTTAAAAGCTGAGTGTTATTTTCAGAAATATCACTCGGGAAGATTTTACTTTCGTCATTTGTTCGTATTGACCATTCTTTTGCCGGAAGTCCTTCATTTTCAATATCAATCTCTGCACCTGACCAGATTTTGGCATTTTCAAATCCATCTGCATACCATGAAGAACGAGCGGTTTGATAGTAACCTATCATTCCTCTTCCCTGCATGTGTACCGTCATTCCTCTGTATCGGAAATCCTGTTTTCTTCCTTCCTGCTGTAGCTGAGATACAGCATACCCTCTGTCTATTCTGTTTAAAGAGAAATAAGGATATAGCTCGCTTTTTGTATTCTTATAAAAACTAGGATTAACTGTATTATCAGGAACGATTTCCAAATATCTAACAGATGTAGTGGTTCCTCCCTGAGTGATTGACTGTATTCTTTTTAATTCATCTACTCCTGTAGGAGCCTTTATTTTAAGTACATTATCTTTTCTGAATAAGAAAACGTTATAATAGTTATTATTAGATCTTATCACATTGGTTATCGGCTGGTAAATGGAAAGATCGTCATAAGGCTGAACTATGGTAAACTGAGGCGGAGTCGGAAAGGTGTAGATATTCTGGGTTTGAAAATCTATGGCTCCAAAAGTAGGAGATCCTTTCGAGATTAATCCGTTTACGGTAACTCCTATTGTTCTGGAAGTATCATTTAATTTATTGGAATAAGACCAAACCTGAACAATATCTGATTTACCATCCGCATTGAGGTCAGAAATGGAATACATTGTTCTGCTATATCTTAACCAAGCCCCATTAACTTGACTAGACTCATTTTTATATGTTAAGAAGTCAGGCTTAAAAGCTGTATTAAAACTTTTTCCTGTTCCTAAGTAAAATTTCCAATCATCTTTACCTACTTTTCCTTCAGTAAGAGGCAGCGTAAAATCAAGTTTTCCATCTCCGTTGAAATCTCCGAATAATACAGGAAATCCATTTCCTTTAGTTTCTTCAAGATTTCCGGTAAACTTAATTTTCTTCAGATACTGATTGGATGCTGTTTTTGCAAATTCAAAAATTGTATAGGCTGTATTGGATACATTGATAATATCTATTTTTCCATCATTATCTACATCCATATACTTTTGGTCCGTATATGAGCTTTCATTAATTCCGATATCTAAAGTATAGGTGGCTAAAGGATTATTTTGATTCTTTAAATCCACAATAAAGTTCCCTCCCAGAAAAGTGTAGCAGTTCAGTACACTACACAGAGGAGGACGGTTAGCAGTATCATTAGACACTTCCTTATTCACGCAGTTAGGATCTTGTTCCCATTGGCATTCCTCTCTTTCTATAGTAACAAAAATATCAGAAATTCCATCTCCATTCACATCTCCTTCATTTAATTTTGCTGTAACACGACAGCCTGCAGGTGGAGGGCTACTTTTCGTACAATCAGATTCATCATAAACCAATTTTTCAAAAACTTTCACAAAAGTATTATTTCTGAAAGCGTATACAGAGAGTTTACCACCTGCATATTCTGCAACTCCATTACCATTAACTACCTTTCCTGTTTCATCCAGGAATGTGTTAACAACAACAGAAGTGGAATTAAAGATCTTATTGGTCTGAACAACATTAAAGTCATCATTAAAAACCCCTAACTTTATAGTTCCATCCATCATTACAAAATCAAGGTAAGCATCACCGTTAAAGTCTCCGGTAAATTTAACCTTATCAAATAAAGCCTGGCTGTCTATATTCCAGCCACTGATAGATGTTGGGTTTTGAGCAGGATAATCAAATACAACAGGGTTAGCTGATTCGCCTTGAGAATTAGATTCAGTAATTTTTTTGACGTATTGATATCCTGTAGAATCAGTAAAATATTCCGGTACATATTTCTTAAAAATCTGTCCGTTCGTTTTTACGATAATATCTTTTAAAATCTTGGTTTGGGTGAACAAAGTCCCGGGACCGTTGATATAGGAACTTTCCGGAATGTTTCTGTCATTATAATCGAATAGAATTTCATTGAAAGAAGCTGTTCCCAGTTTCTCATTTCCTCCCCAGGTAATGGATTTAATAATACTGATATTCTCTTGCTGATCATAGGTATAATTGATCACATTTCCCTGAGCATCCATCCATTTTACGATACTAAATCCCAGGCGGTTGGCAGCATTATTCCAATTGGACTCCGTTCCTCCGTACCAGGCTTGGGAACCGTCTTCAAAGGTTACCTGCCAATATTGCGGCTGCTTCCAGTTAGACATAGTCCCAAATGACTTGATTTTGATATTGGAGTATTTTTCTGTAATATATTCAGCTCCGTCCTTTCCGTATTCACCGGATTTCAGGATTAATCTATCCCCGTTAAAGCTATAATAATCAGAAAAATCAATCTGAATACTTTTTACTTCTCCATCTTTTTCGATATTTTTTCCTGTTCTAGAAATAGATGTTATGCCTGATAAACTCCAGCCATAACCAGCAATTCCATTTCCTGAATCACTGGAATACACAAGGTTTATTTGAGGAGCTACACTTTTAACTCCTGGTGGTAAAGCAATAGGTAAAGTAAATTGTAATTGGCCTCCACCGGCAACTTCTATATTTCCTTTTGTATCGTGGAAACTCTTGCCTACAGGAACTGTCGTACCACTTGGATTACCAGCTCCTGCATTCGAATCAGTAGGCCCTCCACCCGGATTCTCCGTAGCAGGACCAATTTTTGCTACAAAGGGATTTGAAACCTCTGCTTTAGCATGGAACCCCTGAGCCAGTACCACTGTCTGTGGATCCTGAACCGTCCGGGATACCGTTTCTGCCTGATACAGTATAGTCTGTGAAAAACCCAACACTGAGCACAACGACAGTATCAATGATGAAAAAAATTTCATTTTAGTATTTATAATGATGTTTAATAAATTAGAAATAATATCTAGAGTACAGAATAATTATCCAATACTTTTATTTTTAAAAAGCTCCTCTAAATCTATCTTTTTGTAACATTTCTACCAAAGACTCTTCCATCTTTTAAAGTAAAACGGAGAATATAAACTCCCCAATCATATCCGGTCATATTGATTTTGACTTGACGATTGAGTGCTGGAATATTCTGTTGCTGGAATTTCCAGTGGACTGTGCTATGCTGGTAAAGTGAAACGGATTCTATCAACCCATCTACTTCTTCAGTCCAGTCTATGGTAAGGTAATCATTCACCGGAACCGGATAGAGCCTGATCTGCTTCCAGAACATCTTTTCATCAATGGCAGGCACTTGGTTGACAATAGCTGTGGTTTTTGCCTGTTCCCCAGCTTTTTCTGTAATAAGCTCTTCAGAGGCTTTCTTCCCTGCTGCATCAGGACCTCTGTATCTTTGGTTTCCTGCTTCATCATATTTGAAATAGACTTCGGTTTGGGAAAAACCTAAAAATCCTATCAACAGAGAAAATATGGAAAGTAATTTTCTTTTCATTTGCATTATTTTTTTTGTGATAAGAACTGTTGAACCTGCTGTTCCAATTTTTCAATTTTTGCAGATTGGACTTTCAAAACCTCATTTTCATCCTGAAGCTGTTTAATCTGTTTATTTTGTTCGATTGAATAAAGAGTAAGTTCTTCTATTTTTTCCAAAAGCTTAGCATTCATCTCACCCAGATTAATTCCTTTTTCAGCTACTTCTTCTGCAGATGGAATATTAGGAAGATGTCCTTTTTGCATAATATACTTTTCTATTTCGTCCAATGAATTTAGCTTATATCCATTTTCAAAAACATAATCCGGCCAATTCTGTAAATCTACTTTGACTTCTTTCGCATGAACCATACCATTTACATCCAACTTATTGGTTGGATTGCTTACCCCAAGTCCCATATTTCCATTATCCAATACAGAGAAGTTAGAAGTTTTCGCATTGATATCAAAACTGCCATAATAGATTCCTTTGGGAAGATTATACAAAGGGTCATTAATCGACACTGAAGAAAGACTTAATCCTGCAGCATCCTGATAAGATCCTGTATTTGATATTATTTCTGCACCAGTATAATAGTACAGAGTTCCTCCTCTCAAATAAACAATAATATCATTATTTGCATTTGCAGCAAGAATCCTTCCTACAAAGCCTATTTCCTTAGAAGTACTGGACGGAGTTTCAAATCCAAATGAAAAATTATCAACACGTAATCCGTTACCTCTTGATCCCCAACCATTACCAATACCGGTTATTGAAACAATACCATGGGCTAACCAATCTCTTCCTTCATGAATACTTGGTCTGGAAATAAAAAAAGTCTTATTCCCACCATCTCCTGTTACTGATCGAAAGCTTACAGGTACGTACTGAGCTTGAGTTCCGGTAGTTGTGAAACTTGAAAAAGTCTGGGAATGAATTAGCCCAAAATGAATAAGAAATAAAATAAATAAAAATCGAGTCATTATTTAACGTTTAAAATTGTTTAATTTTTATGTTTTTAAACATCTCCCACCTTATTACTAAAATTACATAATGTAGATTTACAACCTAACACACATAATATGCAAAAGTATACTGTTGAAGCAACAGGACATGACGTATAAAGATGTATTTTTTAATGATTTCCTGTCAAGATCTATAATTATACAGGACATCTAAGGTGTTAATAGAGATGATCTGTTTTCATGTTATTACGTTTTTTGCAAAAGTATTATTTTAGAGTCACATTCAGAAGAATTATTTAATAAATTTTAATAACAACTTACTAATAATTAGATTTCTACCAGCATTTACAGTGCTAAATTGCCCTATCAATAAAGTGCAGCAATGCCTACTATCTTCCCTGATATTTTATCAAAATTGCATTATCAGTCTGAATAAATTCTATCTTAACTGATTCATCTTTTTACTTAAGAGGGATCTGATCTTTTATGTCAATAGTAATTGCTTCTTTTTTGTTATTTCGGATAATAAGATCATAAGTACAGGCTTTCTTTCTCCTGATAAGAAGAAAACAATTTTTCGCTTGTCTTATTATCATTGATAACTTCTTTACACGCACTTATTCTTTTGCCATCACCAAGAGTTATGCTTAATGGGTCATCAATCTGAAATCTGATCAGGATTTATTCTGGTTTCGGCTTTTGAGAAAAATGAAAGATACTGAAAAAATGAAAAATAAGTTTCGTCCCATGGTTTGTTTTTAGTTTTTATTAAAAGGCTATCTTCAAATATACACTAAAAACACTATACCATAAACAAATCAGAAGCAATTCCATCAGCCATAAACCAATGCTTCTCAGGAATTTTTAAATGGTCATTTTCAATGATGAGAATACCTTCTTGCATCTTAGGTTTTATTTCTCTCTGAAAATGCTCCAACACCTTATCTGAAAATTTATTCTTTAAGCTTTCAAGATCCACTCCCCAAATAGTACGTAAGCCGATCATGATCATTTCATTGAACTGATCTTCCTGGGAAAGGATTTCTTCTTCTTTTGCCAGCAGCTTATCATTAAGCTTTTTAATGTATTGTTGATTATTGGCAACATTCCAGCTTCTGATATCAAATCCGTTATAAGAATGTGCCGAAGGTCCTATTCCCAAATATTCCTGGTACTTCCAATAAGCAGAATTATGCCGGGAATAGAATCCAGGTTTGGCAAAGTTTGATACTTCGTAGTGCTCAAAACCATGACCCTTCAAAAAATCTGAAAGATAGTAGAATTCTCTGTTCTGCTCCTCTTCTCTGGGGCTTTTCACTTTCCCTTTTGAAATCCAGTTTTCTAAAGCTGTTTTCGGCTCCACGGTCAAAGCATAAGAAGAAATATGCGGAACCTCCAGCGCTATGCTTTTGTTCAGGTTTTCTTTCCAGATCTCAAGATTGGATGTAGGCGAACCATAAATAAGATCAATACTCAGGTTTTCAAACCCGTAATCCTGAGCCCGTTTGATAGAGCTTTCTGCTTCTGATGCACTGTGGGCACGGTTCATCAGCTTTAAATCCTCCTCAAAAAAACTTTGTGTACCTATTGAAAGCCTGTTTACAGGAGTTCCCGCCAGCTGTTTTAAAAAGTTTTTATCCAGGTCATCCGGATTGGCTTCAAGAGTGATCTCAATATCTTTTTCAAAACTGAAATATCTCAAAACCTCATCCATTAAAGAATTAATTTCATCCACAGAAAGGATGGAAGGAGTTCCTCCACCAAAATAAAGCGACTTCAGCGTTCTGTTCTGTAACTCATCTTTCCGGAGCATAATCTCAGCCTTCATGGCACTAAGCATTTCATCTTTAAAATTCAAAGACGTTGAAAAATGGAAATTACAATAACTGCACTTTTGTTTACAGAACGGAATGTGAATATATATCATAAAAAAAGCTCTGAAAAAATCAGAGCTCAAATTTATTTAAATTAAATTGATTAATATCTAAATCCTCTAACATTAATAAAGTTATCGAAGTTATAACCAAGGCCGATCATGAAGCTATTTCCTCCATAGCTCTGAATATCAGATATCCCAAGGTTGTAAGTAGCTCCGATCATAAATTTATTGAATCTCACTTTTACAATTGGCGAGATGCTCAGGTTCTGGTTGTCAAATCTGTTCTGAACCGTTCTGTAGCTTACCCCAAAAGAGAATGCATTGATATCATTAGAGAATGTAGCCATAAGGTTCCAGTCGATCATTCTCGTTGAGTTTGTATTCAGGTTGATCAATGCTGACGGTGCTAACGTAATATTATCAGCAATATTCCAGTTATACCCTAAGTTTAAGAAGAATTTGATTGGTGAAGGCTCGTAGTTGTTTACGATAGAAGCATCATTACTTAATGCGATATCGTTTACGGAAACACCCCCGAAAAGGCCTCTGTACGTAGCAGCCAAACCGAAGTTGGCATACACCATGAAGATGTTACTTTCTTCTCCTCTTAATAACGGATCCCCTCCTTCCTCAGTATTGATCTTTGAATAATCAAAATTCATGTTATAAAAGTTAACACTTGTACCGAAAGAGAATTGGTCTTTTCGGTCTCCTTCACTGCTTAAAGGAATAAAATATGAAGCACCAGCCGTAATACCCCCTGCAGAAATAGGCCCGTTACTGTCTCTGAATACGGAAATACCAGCACCTACTCTATCAAAGATATTCGCATTAATCCCGATTGACTGTACATTCGGAGAATTACTGAATTTTGAAAATTGTTGTTGATAATTGGCGTTGAGCTGTACGTAATCTGTTTTTCCGTATTGAGCTGGGTTGAACAGGAACTCACCATCCAAAAGATATTGCTGATAGTATGGTAGTGATTCTTGTGCTTTGTATGCATTTGACAAAAGAGCTAAACATACGATAGCATATAGTTTTCTCATAACAAATCTTGATTTCAATTCAACAAATATAAAAAAATTCTCAATATATTTTTAGTTTTCCAAATAATTTCTCCATTTTTTTACAGCATCCGCCATATCTTTGGGCATTGGGCTCTCAAAATATAATTCCTTTTTTGTCGTGGGATGTATAAATCCCAGGGTATGGGCATGAAGAGCATGTCTGGGCAGAATTTCAAAAACATTTTTAATGAACTGCTTATATTTGGGAAGATTCACGCCCCTTAAAGGCGTATGTCCCTCGTATCTTTCATCATTGAACAAGGTATGCCCGATATGTCTGAAGTGAGCCCTGATCTGATGCGTTCGCCCTGTTTCAAGCTTACACTCTACCCAGGTCATATATTTGAAACGCTCCAATACCTTATAATGGGTCACCGCATGTTTTCCCTGGCTGCCGTCTTCATATACGGACATCTGCATCCTGTTCTTAGGATGTCTTCCGATATGTCCTCTGATCGTTCCTTCATCTTCCTGAAGATTTCCCCAGACAAAAGCCCAATACAGTCTTTTTGTCGTTCTGTTGAAGAACTGCTTGGCAAGAAAGCTCAGTGCATATTCATTCTTGGCGATCACCAGAAGTCCTGAAGTATCTTTATCGATCCTGTGAACAAGCCCTACCCTATCAAGGTCAGACTTTTCACCATTCTTTTCAAAGTGATAGGCCAACGCATTGACCAGTGTTCCGTCCCAGTTTCCGAATCCGGGATGTACAACCATTCCGGCTTCTTTATCTACAACCACCAGATCATCATCTTCATATATGATATTGACAGGAATGTCCTGAGGGATAATCACATTTTCTCTAGGTGGATGCGTAAGTAAGACTGATATCTGATCTCCGGGCTTCACACGGTAGTTCTGCTTTACTGCAGCTCCATTGACTATAACGTTTCCAGCCCTGCAGGTCTGGGAAATTTTATTCCTTGAAGAGTTCTGTCTGTATATTAAAAGGAATTTATCAATTCTTAATGGCTCCTGCTTATTGTCAACAGTGATGTTCAGATGCTCATATAGTCCCTTATTTTCCTCATCAATATCGATATTTTCAATACTGTTGGATTCTAATAATTCTTCATCTAAAAAATCTTCGTTATCTTCTGACATTGTTTTATATTTTTTACACAAAAGGCTTCAACATTTTGAAGTTGAAGCCTGTATTTTTATTATTAAGATGGTCTTATTCCACGACTACTTTCTTAGCTTTTGGCTTTTGAGCAGGCTGTTGTGTTGTCGTTGTCGAAGCAGCCGGCTTGGCAGTGCTTCCTGTGGAAGTATTACCTGTAGAAGTTTTAGGCTTCTCTGTTTTCTCTGTTCCCGAACCTGCCGGTTTAGGGGATGTAGTCTGAACCTTAGGAGCTTCAGTCTTTGGCATCTCCACTTTTGGAGTTTCCCTTTTAGGTACCGGAGCAGGGGCAACCGGTGCCTCATAGATTGGTTCACTGTGAACCTCTTCATATCGTACAGGTGGCAAAGAAGTGTCTACCTTCATACGATAGATAGAATTCAGCTGCTCCACCTTAGCTCTGAGCTCTGCAGGAGTCCGCTTACTTGCCCACAGGTCGATCTGCATTCCCTGGTCACGCACATCTCCTGCTGCTGGATCCTGATAATAAATGATATCAGATTCATCCTTACTTCCGTCTTCATGCTCTACCAGTCCTACTTCAAACATACTCTTGGCAATAACGACTCTCGCTTCCTTTACGGAAAGCCCCACTACATTAGGAATGGAGATATTTCTCATCGGCCCTGATCCAACCACTACATCAATAACGGAGAATCTGGGTAAACGGGCACCCGGACTTACAGCATTTCCTTTATATAAAATTCTTAAAAGCGCATCTTTCTGAATACTCGGTTCATAAATGGTATCCCCGATCTTAAGACCTACCTGATCCAATCTCTGGAATGCCAGTCCGGAATATTTATTGATAACATCAGGAACAGCGATCTGAGCCCATGTTCTGGGATTTACTTTAAGACGCACCGTTCTTCCGTCCTTTACACGGGAACCTGGCGCAGGATAGATCTGTAGAACCTGAAATGGTCTGTATTTAGGATCATAATTGGCACTGTCTACTTCATATTCCAAACCTGTATCATCTAATATTTTAACAGCATCATGTACAGATTTATTGACAACGTTGGGAACAGGTATTTCCTGACCGTGATTAGTATGGTACTCCAACCAGCGAAATGTGAGCCATACCAACCCCACAAAAACACCGATGGCTATTACTAAATTCAGTAAAACTTTCCAATTGAAAAGTGATTTAAGCATACTTAAAAATACTTTAATTATAACGGCAAATATAGCTAATAATTTTAGAATGGGCTTTTTATTTAACACAATTCACTTTTGATTTTAAAATTTCCCGATTTCCCTTATTGCATTACATAAAATGATTAAATTTGCCTTAATTGATACTATATGGTTATGAACAAAAAAAGTGTTGCCGTAGTAATGGGAGGCTATTCTGATGAATATGTAGTTTCTTTAAAAAGCGGACAGTTGATTTATGATTCTTTAGACAGAAATCTCTATGATGTATATAAAGTAGTAATCCTTAAAGATGAATGGTATTTTTTAGGTGAAAATGATAAAAAATATGAAATCAACAGAGGGGATTTTTCTGTTATCTTAGATAATGGCGAAACATTAAAGTTTGACGTATGCTTCAATATCATCCACGGAACTCCTGGTGAAAATGGTATTCTGCAGGCATACTGGGATGCGATAGGACAGAAATACACAGGTTGTGGTTTCTACCAGAGCGCCCTTACCTTCAATAAAAAAGATACGCTCGCCGTATTATCAAAATATGGGATCCCTTCCGCTAAAAGTATCTATTTAAGAAAAGGGGAAGCCATCAATGTTGATGAGATCGTAGCAGAGCTTAATCTTCCGCTCTTCGTAAAGCCTAACCAGTCCGGATCTTCGCTGGGAATTTCAAAGGTGAAAGAAAAATCTGAACTGATCGCCGCCACTGAAATGGCATTCAGGGAAGATGATGAAATCCTTATTGAAAGTTTCCTGAACGGTATGGAAGTTTCCGTAGGCGTTATCGACTTCAAAGGAGAAACTATTGTATTGGGAATCACAGAAATCGTTCCTACCAATGAATTTTTTGATTATGAAGCTAAATACGAAGGAGCCTCAGAGGAAATTACCCCTGCCAGAATTGATGAAGAAACCACAAAAAGAGTGGAAGAAATTGCAAAAAGAGCATACGATTCATTGGGTATGAGTGGTTTTTCACGAAGCGAATATATTCTAATGGACGGAATTCCTTACATGCTTGAAATGAATACCAATCCAGGATTCTCCCCTGCAAGTATTTTGCCTCAGCAGGCAAGACACTATGGAATTTCCATTATGGATCTTTGTGGAAATGAAGTTGAAAAAGCGCTTAATAAATAAATTAGAAGTTAGAGATTAGAGATTAGAAGTTAGAGATGGGATAAACCCATACATAGCTCATAACTCATAATTCTTAATTCAAAATCATAACTCGTACAACATGAAAATTGCTGTTTTCCCGGGGTCGTTTGACCCGATTACTCTAGGACATTACGATATTATAGAAAGAGCGGCTCCGCTATTTGATAAATTAATTATTGCTATCGGGCAGAATTCCCAAAAGAAATACATGTTTCCTCTGGAAAAGAGAATGGAATTCATCCAAAACTCGGTAGCGGAATTTCCCAACGTAGAAGTAGATTATTTTGAAGGACTTACCGTTGATTATTGCTTTGAAAAAAACGCCCAGTATATCATCAGAGGGCTGAGAAATCCTGCCGATTTCGAATTTGAAAAAGCAATCGCCCACACCAACAGAACTTTGGCCCATAAAAAATTAGAAACCGTATTTTTACTAACTTCATCCGGAAAATCTTTCATTAGCAGCAGCATTGTAAGAGAGATTATTAATCACGGAGGTGAATACGAACTATTGGTTCCGGAGTCTGTGAGAGTAGAAAGATAAATACATAAGTGATGAGTAATAAGTGATTTGACAGAGCAGATTTCGGGAACGGACCAAAAACTCTTTTATCATTAGAGCACTTTCGTCATTATCATATTCAGACGATATTTCAATAATAGGAAAGCAAATTATTTGATTGACAATTTCTGTGTCCAGAGCAAGATCTGAAAAAGAGAAATTTGCAAAATGTTGAAGAAATTGATAAAACTCAACTTTGACTTGAAATTATTGAAGAATTAGAATATGTAAGTCCTGAAAAAATTTTACATTTAAAAGCAGAATGTGAAGAACCTGTAAAAGTTATGACCTCATATAAGTTTAAACGATCTCAAATTTAAATGGCATAATTTTTATTACTCATTGCACATTACTCATCACTTATAATATATGCACGAACAGTTCAATTTTGCCATAGAAGTCCTTGGAACTATTGCGTTTTCCATGTCGGGAAGTTTTGCAGCGATGCAGAAGCGCCTTGATCCGTTCGGGGTACTTATTATTGCCTTTGTAACTTCTGTGGGAGGAGGAACTGTAAGGGATCTCCTGCTCGATATTCCTGTATTCTGGATGCATGATCTTCTGATGTGCGGTCTGATCCTGGCTACCAGTATCTTTTCCATGGTATTCAAATCCCTTGAAAAAAACTTTAAAGTCACCCTGTTTATTTTTGACAGTTTCGGACTTGGATTGTTTACCATTATCGGAGTTCAGAAAGGATTGAATGCCGGCATCCACCCTATGATCTGTATTGCATTGGGTACGATAACAGGATGTTTCGGAGGGATCATACGGGATATATTGCTCAACAGAATTCCTTTGATTTTCAGAAAGGAGATCTATGCAACAGCGTGTATAGTAGGAGGTGCGGCATTTTTACTGATGACTCAATATACTCCGCTATCCTATACTTTTGTGCAGATCTTTACCATTTTGCTGATTGTCGCTATCAGAACTCTGGCTGTAAAATACCATTGGCAGATCCCTAAATTTTATGGATATGATCAGAACTCAGAAATGTAGATGCTGTAATGATCAAAATTATTTTAGCCTGAGCTTGGAAATGAAGATGAATACAATTGATTTTCAGATGTTTTCCGGACCTCAAGAACTTCCTTCTCCCAACCTCCAGCTTCCCTATCCAACTTAAAATCCCAAACTCAGGTTATTACAGATATAAAAAAAGCACCCAATGCCGGGTGCCTTTAACTCTTATATTTTTCTTTCTTAGAAGAATTTCCCTCTCTGTCTCATATTGGGATTATGCATATGCTTCTGCATAGATGGCATTTTCAGCTGGTCTTTCATCATTTTGATCTGATCGGTCATCATTCCTGCGCTGTCTAATCTTTTTGCTTCTTCCAGTAGCTTCTGTCCTTCCTGTTTTCTTCCTTTGGAAATAGCTGCCGCGGCAAGATTTAAAGTAGCCATAGCTCTGTCATGCTTCATATTCAAGCCATATTCCAATGCTTTTTTCATCAATGGTTCCACTTTAGTCGGATGATCCTGAGCCTGTGTCAATCCAAGGAGATAGTGAAAATATCCGTATTGAGATTTGTGAAGCTGTGTCTGGTAGTCTGTTATTTTTGTCAGCCATCCTACGGCTTTTTCCATATTCTGTTTTCTCAATTGCCAGAATGCCAAAAGAATATATTCATTTTTAAAGAAAAGCAGGATCGGAAATGCAGCCAAAAGAAAAATCACAATACCCCAACCAAGATTTCTTGTGAAAATCATCAGATAAAGTCCTAGTAGGATAAGAAATGCTGCTACTGCAATTTTTATGTACTTATTCATTATTAAATTTTAGAAGTGCAAAGATAAATAAATTAGAGGTTAGAAGCTAGAAGTTAGAGGCTAGAATTCCTAATAACTATTCGCTCTTAATTCTTTCAAACGTTTGGAAACAGAAATCGTAACCGTTTTTCTCATCTTTTTCATGACAGATCTCGTTCGTTTTTTTCCAGATCTTTTCATCTATTTTTGGAAAAAACGTATCGGCCTTAAGGTCTGCCTTCACCAAAGTAACTTCAAGTCTGTCCACAATATCCATAGTTTGCTCGTAAATGTTTCCGCCGCCGATAATAAAAACTTCTTCATCGATCTTTTTAGCAAACTTTACCGCTTCTTTCAGGCTTCCTACAATAAGGATTCCCTCTTCAAACCAGTCTTTCTTTCTTGAAACAACAATATTCGTACGGTTAGGAAGCGGTTTTCCGATACTCTCGTATGTTTTTCTTCCCATGATCACCGGATGTCCTGAAGTAATCTCTTTAAAATGTTTTAAATCTTTAGGAAGATGCCAAAGCAATTGGTTTTCAAAACCAATCTCATTCTTCTCTCCCATTGCCACCACTATTGTTGTCATTCAAATATAATTTTCTACAAAATTAGCACATAATTTGTATATTTGATTAGCACAAAAAATTTAAAAAAAATAAACTATGAAAAATAAAGGATGTCTGGGCGCCGGAACTATTGGTATTGCCCTCCTTATTATTGTTGCTGTTCTCTTCTTCTGGGGAAAAAGCGGATATAACAGCTTTGTAGACAAAGAGCAGACAGTGAATTCAAAATGGTCTAACGTAGAAACCGTATATCAGAAAAGAGCGAATCTTATTCCTAACCTGGAAAGAACGGTAAAATCGTATTCAAAATTTGAGCAGGAAACCCTGACACAAGTTGTTGAAGCGCGTTCTAAAGCAACTTCCATCAACATTGATCCTACCAATATGACAGATGCTGATATTGCAAAATTCCAGGCTGCACAGGGTGAATTATCCGGAGCATTAAGCCGGTTGATGGCTGTAGTGGAGTCGTATCCTAACTTAAAAGCAGACCAGCAGTATATCAACTTCCAAAGAGAGTATACAGCAATTGAAAACAGTATCAGAACAGAAACTGTTTATTATAATGATGCTGCCAAGGACTACAACACCTCTATTAAAACATTCCCAAACAATATTTTGGCGAATTTTACCAATTTTAAAGAAAAACCTTATTTCAAAGCTGAAGCAGGAGCTCAGAAGGCCCCTGAAGTATTCAAATAATAATGGGTAATTACCTTACAAATCAACAGATCGCTTCCCTTGTGGAAGCGATTCGGTCAGCAGAAGACCATTCTACAGGTGAGATCAGAGTTCATATCGACTCTAATACGGAAAGCCGTGATGCAAAGACCGCATTTGAAGTTTTCAAAGAACTCTGTATGGACAAAACTGCTGATAGGAATGCTGTGCTCTTTCATGTCAATTTTGAACAAAAATACCTGACCATCATTGGCGATGTCGGGATTCATGCTAAAGTACACCAATCTTACTGGGATCATCTGCATGACTATATTACTGCTGAATTTGCCAAAGGAAATTATTATCAGGCATTGAAAAGTGCCATTCTGGAAACCGGCCTTGAACTCAAAAAATATTTCCCTGTAGAAGGTGAAAACCCAAACCAACTCCCGAATGAAATTACGTTCTCTTAAAATAGTATTTTCATTTCTGCTGATCTGCTTTTACACTTTTGTATCAGCACAGTACACCATTCCCGAAAAACCTGCAGTTCTCTATCCTGTTTTTGATGAAGCCGGACTTCTTTCTCAACAGGAAAAAGATGCCCTTAATAATAAGCTGATCAAATTTGCCGATTCTACCTCAACGGAAATTGAAGTAGTGATCATCAGGTCTACGAAGGGCGAAGATGTCAACTTTCTGGCAACCATGTTCGGTCAGAAATGGAAGATCGGAAAAAAAGGAGTAGACAATGGCGTTGTTTTCCTGATTGCTACAGAAGACAGAACAATGTCTATTCAGCAGGGACGGGCAGTTGAACAGTATCTTACAGCGTCAGTTGCCGGACAGATCCTGGACTATATTGTAACTCCAAATTTCAAAAAAGGGCTTTGGTATGAAGGGATCAACGGTGGAACCTCAGCCATTATGGAAGCTGTGCAGGGGAAATTCAAGCCTGCTCCCACTACGGCACCTTCCGGTGACGGAAGTGCATTAAAAGTACTTATCATTGCTTTTGTTATTTTCATCATTATTGCCATTCTCTTTGGCAACAGAGGCGGTGGACGTGGTGGCGGAAATTATGATGACGATGATGATGTGATCATCACACGCAGAGGACGTAGAAATTATCCCGGTGGCTTCTTCCCATTCCCTGGTGGTTTTGGAGGAGGCGGCTTCGGTGGTGGAAGTTCCGGCGGCGGTGGCGGCGGATTTGGAGGCTTCGGCGGTGGCGGAAGTTTTGGAGGTGGTGGTGCTTCCGGAGGATGGTAACCTAATAAGCAATCTTGACATATACCAATAGATCAGGCCTTAATGGCCTGATTTTTTATTTAAAAAGCTATAATAACATCAATTCTTTGATTTTTCTTAACATCAAATTGAATTTTACATATTAAAAAATTAATAAACCAGCATAAAACCCACCTTTTATTCAATATTTTTTTATTATATTTACTGAAAACAGGATTGATTATGAAGAAGACACTGGTAGTATTTGCACACCCCTATCTGGAGCACTCCAACTCGAACGTAGAGCTCATCAATTTCTACGTTCGTCACCAGCATTATACCTTAAGAGACCTTTATGAAGAATATCCTGATTTTCATATTGCCGCTTTCAGGGAAAGAAAACGTCTTAAGAACTACGACCGCTTCGTTTTCCAGTTTCCATTGATATGGTTCGGAATGCCTCCCCTTCTCAGATTATGGATCGATGAAGTTTTTGACAGGGATTGGCTTAAAGAAGAAGAATACAATCCATTGGAGGGAAAGGAAGTTTACATTCTTATAACGACCGGAGGAAAAGAGAGATCTTTCAGTAAAACCGGCACCTATCAGTATACGATCGATGAGCTGATCAGCGGACTGATCGTTTCTTTAAGGGTTTTCAAAGCAGACATCAAGCACATCAAGATCGTATACGAGGCTAATAAGCTTTCTAAAAAAGAAATTATTTTACATAAAAAGGAATTTGCAGAACTACTCAATCAATAGCATATGGAATCCAGCTTAGCGATGAACACATTAATTTTTCTGGGGGTAGCCATTATTATGGTTCCATTGGCCAGAAAACTTGGATTGAGTTCTGTGATCGGCTACATTTTAGGAGGGATCATTATAGGTCCTTATGTACTCAGACTTACAGGGAATAATGTAGGTGACATTATGCATGCCAGTGAGTTTGGGGTCATTATGCTTTTATTTCTGGTAGGTTTAGAGCTTGAGCCCAGGAAGTTCTGGGAAATGCGGAAGAAAATAATGGGACTGGGGCTCTCTCAAATGCTTCTCACCATTTTTTTACTCTTTGTGGTATTTATCAGTGTAGGATGGCGGATCGATAAGGCATTTGCCGTTGCCATGTGCTTTGCCTTATCCTCTACGGCTATTGTTCTGCAAACATTACAGGAAAAAAACAGCTTTAAAACCACAGCAGGAGAAGCCTCATTCTCAACATTGCTGTTTCAGGATATTTCGGTCATTCCCATTCTGGCTATTCTCCCTATTGTTGCCAACTATAAAGCGAAGCACCATGATAATGAAATTCAGATCCTGATCCAGAAGCTTCCTGAATGGCTTCAGGCGAGCACCGTGATCCTGGGAGTAGTACTGTTAATCTTACTGGGAAGATATGTATTTGTTCCTTTTTTGCGCTATGTTTCAAAATCAGGAATGACAGAGCTGTTGACAGCCTCTTCTCTGTTTCTGGTCATTGGCGTTTCTGAACTAATGGTCGTTATCGGCCTTTCTCCTGCACTGGGAGCCTTTCTCGCAGGAGTAATGCTGGCCAACAGTGAGTTCCGGCATGAGCTGGAAGCTCAGATCGACCCGTTTAAAGGATTGCTTCTGGCCGTATTTTTTGTCAGTGTAGGCTCAACGATCAATTTCAATATCATTCAGGATGATCCTTTATTTATATTCAGTACTGTTTTTGCAGTGCTGCTGGTCAAATTCATTGTTCTGTATGCTATCGGAAAGTTTTTCAGAATAGATACGCCACAGAGCTTTTTTTATGCCTTTGCTCTTTCGCAGGTAGGAGAATTTGCTTTTGTATTGATCAACTATGCTTCGGATCTTTATCTTCTAAGTCCGGAACTGAACGCACAATTGATGGCTGTAACCGCTATTACAATGTGCATCACTCCGATTCTTCTGATCATTAACGACCGGTTTATCACTCCGAAATTCATCAAAGAGATTCCTGAAGAGGACCATGACTTTAATATTCTTGGCAGTGATGTGATCCAGAAGAAAATCATCATCGTAGGATTCGGGCATTTCGGAAGTACTGTGGGACGTCTTTTAAAAGCCAATAAAATATCAGCCACGGTTTTGGACAGAGATTCAGACCGTGTAAAGCTGCTGAGAAGCTATGGTTTTAAAGTATATTATGGTGATGCTACCAGAATTCCGATTCTAAGGGCGGCAGGCATTGAAGATGCTGAAATTCTGGTGTTATGTCTGGATGACCCGAACGATAATAAGTTTATTGCAGAACTCGTCCGTGAACATTATCCTGATGTGAAAATTTTTGTAAGGGCCAAAAACAGAATAGATGCCTATAATTACCTCAACAATGGGATCAATCATATCTATCGTGAAACCCTGGGAACAGCTGTTGACATGGCCATTGATCTCCTTCATGAAACCGGAATGAGAAAGTATGCAGCAAGACGTCTGGGGCAGCGGTTCATGGCTATTGATAAAGATTCGATCAGAAAGCTGGCCAAACTGAAAGAGGACGATGATATTGCTTTGTTTACAACAAAAGAGCTCCTCCAGCGTGAGGAGGAGCTATTGGCTTATGATAATCTTAATTTTGATAACCGGAATTGGGAAGGTTCTTTATCCACCGATGGCGAAGAGGAAGATGAAGAAGAATCCCAGGATTGATTTATTGGATGCTTACACTTCCGCCGCTGCTTTCTTCTTTGCTGACGCTTTTGAGCTCACCTTTTTTAGTAATATTAACGCTTCCGCCGGAAGAGGCTCCTGCCCTGACAGAAGAAACAGCACTGATATGAACGCTTGCTCCGCTTGAAGCATCAGCTTCCACATTATCTGCAATAACGTCTCGGGCTGAAATACTGCTGCCTGAAGAAGCACTGATATCTGCATGTTTGGCTTTTCCTGAGATATCCAGAGAGGATCCTGATGAAGATTCAATATCAAGATTCACAGCCCAGATTTTCCCGCTGAAGTTACTGCTGCTGCTTATGTTGATATCCATGTCATTGGCTTCCAGGTCTCCGGAAATACTTCCTGCACTTGAAACTTCGATATCTGTTTTTTCTTGGGTAAATTTATCTTTTACTTCAATTTTTGCAGCTGAATCGGCAAGGAGCTTCTTAAAGTCTTTCGCATAGATCTTTGCGGTAACTTTGTGAATATTCATCACTCTGATGCCCGGTTTATAATGAATATGCAGCTTTCCGCCTTCATTATCCACAAGAATTTCATTAATGATATTCTGAGGGGCAGAAATTTCAACTTTCTCTGTTTCCGACTTTATGATTTCAGCTTCTATAGCCTGGGAAACCTTGATCTCATCAAAATCCCCACTGAATTCTTTATGCTGTATCGGGCCACTGTCTGTAGTCACCACTTTCTCTACCCAACTTCTTTTTTCTCTGTTCTTTTTCTCATGTCTTTCATTACATGAGGCCAATACCACTAAGGCTGAAAGAATAAAAAGGCTCCTTGTTTTCATATTTATTTCTTTTATCGATTATTTTTTTTGATATCTTATTTAAATGACAACTAATGTATGAAAAATATTACATTCCTTACGAAAATACTAAGATTGTATACAATACCAGCTTTAAAAATAATTTCAGTATATCTATTGATCATGATAGGCAAAATCCAAAGAAAGTGCATATCTGTTCGTTTTATTAAATACATCAGCCAAAGTGCGCTCCATGATGCAAGTTTTTAATATCTTTATGCTTTAATAACAACTATATTTATGAAGAAAATTTCATCGGTATTATTAATTTCTGCCTTGGCGTTCAACCAATCTTGTACTACAATGAAACAGACCGATACTCAACAGGAGCTTCCTGCCCCTGATCCATCCTTATCTTCAAATCCTTTTATGAAGAAGAGCAAGCTTCAGTACGAAGCTCCGGAATTTGACAAAATCAAAAATGAGCATTTCAAGCCTGCCTTTGATTTTGGTTTAAAGCAACATGAAGCTGAAATTGTAAAAATTGCCAATAACCCGGCTGCACCTACTTTTGAAAATACGATCGTCGCATTGGAAAAAAGTGGTGAGGTATTGAGAAGAGCGCAAATTGTATTCTCTAATCTTACCAGTGCAAACACCAATCCTACATTACAGGCTTTGGATGAAGAATATGCTCCTATTTTTGCAGCTCATTCCGATAAGATGTACCTGAATGAAAATCTTTATAAAAGAATACAGTCCATCACAGAAGACGGACTTGATCCTGAAAGTAAAAGGCTTGTTCAGTTTTATAAACAAAACTTTGAAATTGCAGGCGCCAATCTTTCTGCAGCTGATAAAGAAAAACTGAAGCAGATCAATCAGGAACTGGCTTCTCTTTCCACCCAATATGCGAATAAATTGCTGGAAGCAAGAAAGCAGGGAGGAGTTTTCTTTTCTGATGCAAAAGAACTGGACGGCCTATCGGCGGATGAAATTGCGGCCGCCGCAGCTGATGCCAAAACAGCCGGGCAACCTGGAAAATACCTTCTGGCCTTACAAAATACGACACAACAGCCTCTTTTACAAAATCTAAAGAACAGAGCTACCAGAGAAAAGCTTTTCAAAGCTTCATGGACAAGAGCTGAGAAGGGAGATGCCAACGATACGAGAGAAACCATTGAAAAGCTGGCTAAGCTCAGACTAAAGAAAGCTCAGATATTAGGTAAAAAGAATTTCGCAGAATGGAAACTTCAGGATCAGATGGCAAAAACACCTGAAGCCGCTATAAAGCTGATGAATCAGATAGCAACTCCGGCAGTGGAAACAGCCAGACGTGAAGCAAAAGATATCCAGGATCTCATCGATCAGCAGAAAGGAGGCTTCAAAGTAGAGCCGTGGGACTGGAATTTCTATGCTGAGCAGGTAAGGAAGGCCAAATATGACCTTGATGAAAGCGAAATAAAACCTTATTTTGAAATCACAACAGTTCTGGAAAAAGGCGTTTTCTTTGCTGCCGAAAAATTCTACGGGCTGACATTCAAAAAAAGAACAGATCTGCCGGTTTATCATCCTGATGTAGTTACTTATGAAGTTTTCGATCACGATGGAAAGTCTATCGCTATCTATTATCTGGATTTCTACACCAGAGATTCCAAAAACGGAGGAGCATGGATGAGTAATTTCGTTGAGCAGTCTTATCTTATGGGCACAAAGCCTGTGATTGTCAACTGCTATAATTATCAGAAACCGGCGCCGGGAAAACCTTCATTAATCAGCTATGATGATGTTTCAACGATCTTCCATGAATTTGGCCACTCTATCCACGGAATGTTTGCAAGCCAGAAATACCCCTCTCTTTCAGGAACCAACGTACCGAGAGACTTTGTGGAGTTTCCATCTCAGATCAACGAGCATTGGGCTTTAGATCCTGTTGTTCTGAAGAACTATGCTGTTCATTATGAGACAAAGCAGCCTATTCCGCAAGCTTTGGTAGAGAAAATCAAAAAGGCGGCTACTTTCAATCAGGGTTATATGACCTCTGAGTTGGTTTCTGCTGCAGCCCTGGATATGGACTGGCATACAGTAACCAATGATAGCCAGCTTATTCCTGTCCTGGATTTTGAAAAGCAATCACTGACTAACCACGGATTCACTTTGGCAACAGTTCCACCAAGATATCACACTCCTTATTTCGCCCACATCTGGGGCGGTGGATATTCAGCAGGATATTATGCGTATCTATGGTCTGAAACATTGGATAATGATGCATGGGAATGGATCAAAAACAATGGTGGATTAACCAGAGAAAATGGTGACCGTTTCAGAAAGCATATTCTTTCTGTAGGGAACTCTGTAGACCTTAACCAGGCATTCAGAGATTTCACAGGACATGATCCGGACATCAAACCTTTATTAAGAAACAGAGGGTTTATTAAATAAAACAACAGGAAGCATTCTTTAAAGAGTGCTTCTTTTTTATCCTTTATTTTTCACACAGATTAAAGTGATTACGCAGATTATTTTATATCAAACATATGCAAGATCTGCTCAAGAAGCAAGAAGCAACAATGAAATGCAATCTCTTGTATGTTACGGCTGAAGCCGAAGGATTTATTTAACCTGAGTTCGGGATAAGAAACAAAGGTTTAAGTCAGGAAGCTGGAAGAGGGAAGCTGGAAGTTAATATTGGACAAATAATTTCTGGTAGTTATTGTAAAGCTTGATGAAGTACTTCTTAAAACATGAATGAAATTGATTTTCAGCTCTTTTTAAACCTCAATAACTTCTTTCTTCCAGCCTCCAGCTTCCCAATCTTATTTTCAAGCAAAGTGCCCTATCCCGAACTGAGGTTATTTATTAATTTTTTAAATAGGCTAAAGCCCGTTTCTATTGATATTTACTATTTTTGTGGCATTAAATTTTAAATAAAAAAGATGGATTGTCCCTGTTGTTCAGGAAAAACCTATGAAAACTGCTGTAAGCCTTATCATACCGGAGAAAAACATGCTCCTACCGCCGAAGCACTGATGCGTTCCCGGTTCTCGGCTTTTGCCATTCCGAACGGAGAGTATTTGATGGAAACTACACTTCCCGGAAAACGGAAATTCCATAATAAGGCAGACCTTCAGGAATGGGGTGAGATCAACCAGTGGACAAAGCTGGAAATCATTCAGACTCCCGCTTTAAATCATGTAGAGTTTAAAGCTTATTATACAGATCAGGACGGTCACCCGCAGATCCATCACGAATTTTCGGTTTTTCAGAAAATGCATGAACGCTGGTATTATGTTTCAGGTGAATTTTTAGACTAATCATATGAAGAAGAGCTTTATTTACACAATGCTGTTTCTGCTTTGCAGTTTCAGTTTTTCATAACCTACTACAAAATATAGTATGAAAAAGATATTAGCAGGTATCAGCCTGATTTCGCTTACAGTAAGCTGTAAAAAGGAAGCCGCATCGTCACCGGTGGAAATCAAAAAAGATTCCACTCAACAGAAGATCCTGAACCAGAAAGCGGAGATCAGCGATTTTAAAGAAGCACAGCAAGTGGAGAATATCCATGATGTTCCTTTTGAAGTCTACTCCAGGATAGATTCCGTATCGTTTTATACAGAGCCGAAAGCAGATGCTAAAGTCTTAAAGATCAAAAATGACAAGCTGAATAATTATTACGGATTTAATGACCTGAATGATTTTTTTGAAATTCACTATACAATAGCGTATCAGCCTAACAGGACAATCACCGCTTATGTTTCAAAGAAAGAATTTACCAAAGATTCCCAGCTCTCTCTGCAGGGAACCGACATAAATGAAATCAGAAGTTCTACGGTGAAAGGTATTGATGATTTTAAAACCAAGACATCCAGCACTTATGCGGTGATAAGCATAATTGATGAAGCATCTTACCTGCAGGCACAAAGCGAAAGCCTGAATGAGAGGATATCCCACAATCCGAATGTTCATTTTGATGGAAAAGCGTGGAGCCTGAACTTCTTAAAGATCAATCAAAAGGAAGTAGATGAAGAAGCGGAATATTCCAACCAGTATATAGGTTTTTCCCATGTTACCCAAAGAGAATTCTTTATGGGAGAGAACAATTACAACAATGATCAGTATTATACGGCTTACCGTTCTTCCAAACAGGATGAAGGAACAGCTTTTACAGGCTATCCGGCCATCAATACAACGCTGAAGCTTATTGCCTGTATCAACCCGAATAGTGATGTCGGTTCAGATTTTACCCTGACCCACTATAATCCACAAACGGACAGCTTTGAAAACCTGCTGTATATTAACTTTACAAATTTCAAAGTTGCTGACTCCAGATCGTTGATCTGGGTGACTTCAAAAACACTTTATTTTAAAGCCAATCACCTGAATACCAACACAACGGATCCGGCTCATAAAACAGAATATCTGAAAATAGAACTTACCGATAAAAGCATTTAAACAAATCAACCGCAGTATTAACTGCGGTTGATTCTTTTTTGTTTTAAAATGTAACTGATATTACAAAAATGTCCCACAAAACCGGACATTTATATTTTTTAATGGCCTTCTGTTCCGTCAATTCCGTGAGCATGACCATGTGCCAGTTCTTCTTCTGTCGCAGGACGCGTGTTTAAAACTTCCACCTGGAAATCCAAAACTTTCCCGGCCATTGGATGGTTAAGATCTGCCACTACAACTTCCGGAGTTACCTCTACCACGAATGCCTGAAAATTATTTCCCTGATTATCAGACAAAGGTAAAATAGCTCCAACCGGAGGAGTTCCGGATTCTTTAAACATCTCAATCGGCAATTGTGCAATAGCATCCGGTTGTCTTTCACCGTAAGCTTCTTCCGGTTGGATCGTAAAAGCTGCTTTATCGCCTGCTTTCAGACCAAGGATATTTTGTTCGAACTTTGGAATCATCATTCCCACACCGTACAAAAATGTAAGTGGATTTTCTGCTGTTGTCTCTTCTACAAGAATCTTACTTCCATCTTCTTCGATTGTGTGAAGTATGTACCTTACAGCTACAACATGGTTGTTTTCAATTGTCATATTTTTCTTTTTTTTCGTGAGCTGTTTCACGATTAATGGCACAAATATACTGTTTTTGAAATGATTGTCAGAGGAAAAGTGCTAAAAGAAAAATCTTAGGGCAATATACCGCTTTGTTATTTTCCGGGCTTTCTTTCGTCCCGTTTTTTCTGCCTTTGCACAAAGAGATATAAGCTTTCAACTTTAGTTCTTGCCCATGGGGTTTTCCTTAAAAACTTCAGTGAAGAACTGATGCTCGGATTGTCTGTAAAACATTTTATATTGATCTGCTCTCCCAGTTTCTCAAAGCCTTCGTAGTATGCTACCAATTCTTCCAGGATAGCATCTAGCCTTTTTCCGTGTAAAGGGTCTTTGGACTGCTGTTCCATTACTTTTTTCTGTAAAATTAATTTATTATAAGTTTATACGGAAATCCACAATGTCTCTTCTCCATATGTTTCTTACATTTGGTATATGAAAATTCTGCATACTGCCGACTGGCATTTAGGAAAACGACTGGACCGCTTTTCCCGGCTGGAAGAGCAAATTCTGGTCATGGAAGAGATCACGGGTATTGCTGATGAAGAGGATATTGACCTTGTCCTTGTTGCAGGGGATCTTTTTGATAATTTTAATCCAGGCGTAGAAGCCGTTGAACTTTTTTATAAGACATTAAAGCGCTTGTCTCTGAACGGTAAACGTCCTGTCATCGCTATTTCCGGAAATCACGACTCTCCAAATCTAATCAACGCTCCTGATCCGCTGGCCAGGGAATGTGGAATTATTTTAATAGGCCATCCCAAAGCTGAGATCGCTCCTTTCGGTACAGAACATTTCAAAATCACAAACTCAAAAGCCGGCTTTATAGAATTAATGATCGGAAGTATAAGTTTTCCTATAAGAATCCTGCACACTCCTTATGCGAATGAGATCCGTTTGAAAGAATATTTCGGGGAAAATAAAGAGGAAGAGATCAACAGGGTCCTTTCCCAAACCTGGAAGGAGCTTGCGGATGAGTTTTGTGATCCATCGGGAATTAACTTACTGACCGCTCATTTATATATGAATAAGAGAGAGGCAGAAATTCTGGAGGAACCTGAGGGCGAGAAACCTACCAGGATCGGAAATGCGGATCTGATCTTTTCCGACACTATTCCTGAACAGATTCAATATACAGCTTTAGGGCATCTTCATGGTTTTCAGAATATCGGAACAAAGGAAAGACCGGTGATCTATTCATCTTCTCCCTTATGCTACAGCTTTAGTGAAGCCGGGCAGACCAAATATGTTTCGATCATTGATGCTGAACCCGGAAAGGTGGTTTCCTATGAAAAAAAACCTTTGAAAAACGGAAGAATATTAGTCAGGAAGACATTTATATCCGTTGAAAATGCTGTTGAATGGCTCACTGAAAATCCCAATACATTTATTGAGCTGACCCTTGAAAGCGAAACGTTTTTAACAGCCGACGAAAGAAGACGGATCTACCAGGCTCATAATGGTATCGTTCACCTCATCCCAAAAGTCAAAAACAGGGAAATTACCGAACAGCAAAGCCATGAGATCAATCTGAATCAGAATATAGAAATGCTGTTCAAAGACTATTTTAAATCTAAAAACGGCGGCCAGGAAGCCAATGAAGAATTGATGAATTTGTTTAATGAAATTTTAAATGCCTAAGCTATGATTCCTGTTCAATTAACCATCGAAGGCCTATATTCCTATCAGGAGCGCCAGACCATTGATTTTAAAAATCTTACCGATGCAGGATTATTCGGTATTTTTGGTGCTGTAGGATCCGGGAAATCATCAGTTCTTGAAGCGATCTCGTTTGCTTTATACGGAGAAACGGAACGTCTGAATATGCGTGATAAAAGGGCTTACAACATGATGAACCTGAAATCAAACAGCTCTTATATCGAGTTTGATTTTATCAATTATGAGAATAAGCTGTATCGTGTTACCAGGGATTTCAGAAGAAATTCAAAAAAATTCGAAGATGTAAAGCCGAACAATGTTACTTTTTATCAGCATATTGATAATAAATGGGTTCCTTTGGATCATTCGAATGCGGAAACCATCATAGGTTTAAGCTATTCCAATTTCAAGCGGACGATCATTATTCCACAGGGCCAGTTCAAGGAATTCCTGGAGCTGGGAGCTGCGGAAAGAACGAATATGATGAAGGAAATCTTCAGTCTGCAGCGTTATGACCTTCAGGCCAATGTTTCTGCGCTCCATGTAAAAAACAGGTCCGAGCTGGACCAGCTTGAGGGACAGCTGAAGGGTTTTGAAGAGATCAATGAAGAAAAGATCCAGGCTCAGAAGGAGCTTTTAGCGGAAGAGCAAAAGAAGCTTGCAGCATCGGATGAAAGGCTGGAAAAGATCTCCAATGCTTATCAACAGCTGAAAAACTTAAAAAGTGATTTTGAAAGTTTAAAACAGAATAAGGAGAAATTCAGGATACTGTCTGAACAAAAGCCTAAGCTCGACGCCCTGGAGGCTCAAACAGATCTGTATGACCGCATTTTCAGGCTCTTCAATCCGCTGATTACCGAGAAAAACAAGCTTTTAAAGGAAATTACTGCAAAACGGAACGAAAGAGAACAACAGATCAAAACCTGGCAGCAAACTGAAAAAGCTTTTCATACGATAAAGGAGCAGCTCACCGCTCTTGAAGCTCAGTTTAAAGCATTGGAGCAATCCAGAATGCAGGAAAATGATATGAGTCTGATCATACAGATCCTGACGTTTTCTGAGGAGATCAAGGTCCTGAGAGAAAGAACTCAGAAAGGTTCTGAGAAGGTAAAGGAAGTAAGCGTCAACCAGGAGAAAATTCAAAAAAAGATCGATGAGCTTTCTAAACACCTTAAAATATTAAAGGAGCAGAAGCTTGATTCCGTTTTGCTTTCTGAGGTGGGGAACTGGTTTATTCAGCAAAAAAATTTAAAAAAATCACAGCAGGAACAGACTGAAAAAATTGAAAAGTTTAAGAAACAGACCAGGGAAATTGAAGAGGATCTAAAGCCTTTTGCCTATCATGAACATTTTAAGGAAGACTTTAAAATCAAGAAAGAAGCATTAGAAACAAAGAAAAAAGAGCTTTCCCGGAAACTGGATCATCTGAAGATACAAAAAGAGCTTTCCCGTTTTGCCAGTGAGCTTCATGACGGAGAAAACTGTCCTCTTTGCGGCTCCAGGGAACATCCGCATATTGTAGAAATTCAGGATGTACATGCAGAATTGCAGGAAGTACAGGAAGATATTATGGCCATTGATCAGGAAGTCCTCAAAATTCAAAAGCAGGAAGCTGACATTGAAAAAATTCTCGACCGGAAAAAGATCTTTGAAGAACAGCTTCTTTCGGAGCAGAAAGCATTGCTTCAGATCCAGAAAAATATTGAGGAACATATTCAGCAGTTTAATTGGAAGCCGTTTTCTCCGGATCATGAAGATGAGTTTGAGAAAAGACGTTCTGAATCTTTTGCTTTAGAAAAAAAGATTGAGGAAACTGACCGGAATATAGCACTGGAACGGGAAATCCTGGAAAAAGAAATCCAGCTTCTGGAGAAGTACAAAACCGCTCTGGACGATTTTAAACATAAAGAAATCAGCAAACAGGAACAGATCAATACCAGCCGCTCTGGTCTTAAGATACTCCACTGGAACCTGTATGAGCAAAAAACAGTAACAGAAGTTGAAGAAGCTTACCAAAAGCTGGTTTTATTCAATAAAGAAACGGAAGAAAATTATCAGAAGGCTTTACAGGAAGAAAAAATCCTTGCTCCCAGACTGGCAGAACAAAAAACGATTGTCACTCAATCAGAGAAACAGATCTCAGAGCTTGAAAAGGAGATTTCAGGAAATGAAGACAGCATTGCCAAAGCTTTGGAGGGGCAAAACTTCACTGACATTAAGGAGGTTGAAAATATTCTGATGCAGGAAATCAATATTGAGCGAAACAGAAGTGAGATCCAGCAGTTTAAGATTGATTTTGAAACTTTAAAGAAATTTATCGGAGAATTGAAATCAAAGCTGGAAGGTATTTCATTTAATGATGATCAGTTCGCTTTGACCGAAAAGCAATTCATTGAAGCTCAAAGCGAGCAGAAGCAGATCAGTGACTCCGTAGTAACAAAAGCTGCTGAAATAGGCCGCCTGGAAAAGGAATACATAAAGAAGGAAGCTCTTCTGAAAGAGCTCGCAAAGCTCCAGAAACGGTCAGAAAATCTGAAAGTGATGATCAACCTCTTTAAAGGAGCAGGTTTTGTACAGTATGTTTCATCTATTTATTTAAGGCAGCTTTGTGATCATGCCAACGTACGTTTCCATAGAATGACCAGAAATCAGCTAAGTCTGCAGCTGAATGAAAATAATGATTTTGAAATTATCGACTACCTCAACGAAGGAAGAAGCAGAAGTGTCAAAACGCTCTCCGGAGGTCAGTCCTTCCAGGTTTCCCTGAGCCTTGCACTGGCATTGGCAGAAAGTGTTCAGTCGAATGCACGTGCGGAAAAAAACTTCTTTTTTATCGATGAAGGTTTTGGAACCCAGGATACGGAATCCGTCAGTATTGTATTTGAAACGCTGACGAACCTGATGAAGGAAAACAGAATTGTGGGAATTATATCGCACGTTGAAGAGCTGAAAGAAAAAATTCCAACAGCACTCAACATTATCAAGGATGAAGAGAGAGGAAGCCTGATCGAGATTGTCTGATCATAAGCTTTAAAACTACAAAAGTCACAAGAGAATTTAGGCTGAAGCCAAGATTAAGGTGAACATTATGCTTTATAGAGTACCCATTAATTGGAAGCCTTTAATCTTCAAGTGTACTTCCTATACACAAATCTTAGCACTTAAAAATAGCTAAAGCGTTTAAAAACTTTTGCGACTTTTGTGGTTAAATACTATCCGGTTCAATTATAATCCCTGAATAACAGGCTTTACTTCTTTCCCGAATAATTCAATAGATTTCATCATCAGATCATGCGCAGGGTCTCCTACATCCATATGTCCGATGAATCTTGTGATCCCGAAAATTTCTTTCATATAAGCAATTTTATCCGCTACTTCAGCCGCACTGCCGATAAATAATGCTCCGTCCTTACTTCTTCCGCCATCATACTGCATTTTTGTATAGGGAGCCCAGCCTCTGGAAGCTCCTATCCTATCCATCTGAGACTTGTAGTTCAGGAAATATCCGTCTACCACACCCGTGTCATCACTCACAAAAGTATGCGAATGAATGGCAATCTGCATTTTAGACACATCATGTCCTGCTTTTTGATATTCCTGCTTATAAAATTCGATCAGGTTCTTAAACTGGATCGGCATTCCCCCAATAATGGCTACAACTAACGGCATTCCCAATTGTGCAGCACTCAGTACCGATTGTGGTGTTCCTCCTACAGCTCTCCAGATCGAAAGCTTCCCGTTATTTTTTGCTCTGGGATAAACGGTCTGATTCTGCATAGGAGCACGAAGCTTTCCTGACCAGGTGACATTCTCTTCAGAATTGATCTTTAATAAAAGTTCAAGTTTTTCATCAAAAAGTTCTTCATAGTCATTCAGAGAATAGCCATATAGCGGAAAGGATTCTATGAAGCTTCCACGGCCAACGAATATTTCCGCTCTTCCGTCTGAGATCAGATCCAGGGTTGAAAAGTCTTCATACACTTTTACGGGTTCCGAAGAACTTAAAACCGTTACTCCACTAGCCAGTTTTATATTTTTTGTAATGCTTGCCGCCGCTGCCAATACCATTTCCGGAGAGGAAACGGCATAATCCGCACGGTGATGCTCTCCCATAGCGAAGACATCAATTCCTACCTCATCCATGAATTTTACCTGCTCCAGTATTTCACGGATCTTAACTCCCGCATCTCTATATTTTCCGGTTGACTGATCAAAAGCCAGATCACCGAACATTCCTATTCCTAATTCCATATTGTTGATTTTAGTTACACAAAATTACGGTAACCCGGCATCAGAAACATTGATGTTTGTTAAGATCGGAGATATTCCGGATTATTAAAAATAACAGAAAAGAGAAAGGAATTTGCAGACAGATTTGTCACGAAGCCTAATAGTGAAAAAATCAGCTACAGAGACGGGTTTAAATTAATGTCCGGTTTCTGGGATCTCAGAAATCAAACCATGGCTCAGAACATCTATAATACTGCTGCAAAATATCCGAATAAGAAGATCGTTGTTCTGACCGGATTTTTACATCGGTATTATCTGTTGAAAGAGCTTAATCGACTGAACAAAGGAAGCTATGTGATCAAAGAGTTTTATGAGTAACTGATAATGTTTTTAGGGTACAAGGATTTTATCTGCGATAAAACTGAACACTGTATATTTCTCAAATATTATTTTTCATCTCCCACAGATTGCACAGATTACGCAGATTTTTTCATCAGCATCTGAGTAATCTGTGCAATCTGCGGGAAAATTTATCTTATTATTATGTTGCCACGAATGCACGAATAAAAAGATCCGTGTATTCTAAGACATGTGCAAATTATATCTTATTAAATTTACAAAAGGTTCCTCTCTTTTTACCACTGCAAATAT
>NZ_JBSICB010000012.1:0-145118 GCF_058245615.1 Chryseobacterium sp. UF-290 | reverse complement strand
TTAGTATACAGGAGATTATAAATTTATTGATAGTTATCCACAATAACCAAACGGTGTATTTAAATGCTTTATAGGACGTTTTATCTTACTATAGTTAGGAGCTTAAGCAGTTTTTCTTTATATAATATATATACTACATTATAAACAGAACCTCATCGGTTATATGGATTCAGGTATGTTTATATTCAACCACAGATGGCACAGATTGACACAGATCATCATAGTGAGCGGGTTTTGGTAATTCGATGGGGTATGTGGAATTCAAGTATTCAGAATATCTCAATTATTACCACATCCATAGCCCCCATAGTAACGGTGAACCCGCAACAAGACCCGGAATCCCGAAGGACTTCAGCATTGAAGAGCTTTGGAGTGAGCAGGATGAGGGAATAAAGGGAAATAGCTCCAAAGAAAAAAACTTTGTGAAAAAAAGTAAAAATACATATGATTAAGAATAGAATTTCACGCTTCACCTGACCATGTCCGGAATGACAGGTAAGTTCTATTCTTCTGAATCAGAAAAAACGTTTGATCAATATCTTATAGGTATAGTAACCGATAAGACATCCGATAATATCAGCAACGACATCCAGGGTTTCCATGGATCTGCCCAATCCCATTTCTTCCTGCAGGATTTCTGTAAGAAAGGCATAGATAAGGATGATCTGAAAAAAATATGAGAATTTTATTTTAGGGAATGCAGCGATGAAGGAGAAACTTAATGCAGCAAATATACATACATGTGCAACTTTGTCTATACCGCTGATATCGATCATGAAATCATATTCAAGATTCTCTACTCCCGGTTTGAGAAGCATATAAGTAAGAAATGCCCAATAAATGGGCAATATCTTACTAAATATTTTTGAAATCTTATCCAATGATAGCCTGGTAATCTTCCGCAGAAAGCAATTCAGACTGATCTGCTCCATCAGCAACTTCCAATTTAATGATCCATCCGTTTCCATAAGGGTCTGTATTCAACAGTTCCGGCTGGTCTTCTAATTCTGAATTAAATTCAATAACCTTTCCTGAAATAGGTAAGAATAGATCCGAAACAGTTTTTACCGCCTCTACACTTCCGAAAACGTCTCCTCCATTAAGGTCATCATCTACAGTATCTACATCTACATATACGATGTCTCCAAGTTCTCCCTGAGCAAAGTCTGTAATACCGATTGTAGCCACATTACCTTCAATCTTGATCCATTCGTGATCTTTCGTGTACTTTAATTCTGATGGTGTGTTCATTTTTAAATTTTTATTTTCTACAAATGTATTCAAAATTCTAAAAGGTTCAAAGCATAAATAAGCAACTTGAGGAAATTTCGAATGAAAATAAAAAATCGCTGCAAAAGCAGCGATTTGGATCAAATAATTATTTTTTAATAATCTTATTTGGATAGTTCTTTCCGGATGAATCGATGAGGGTTACTATATAAATTCCGGCAGGATACTGAGATAAGTTAACCTGAACAGCATTCATGGATGATAGATCTTTTGTCATGATCTTTTTGCCATCTAATGAATAAACTTCCAATGTTTTGAAATTTTTTCCGTTAAAGTCAATATTCAGTATGTCTTTGGTAGGATTTGGATATAACTTAATACTCCTATCGATAACAAGCTCCTGCTTTGAGACATTATCATTAAGCACAATTTCTCCGTAATATGGTTCATTTCCTAACTTCCCACCCATTTGTTTAAGATATAGTGTTTCATTAGGTGTTTCCGTTAATTTGGGATTAAGCATATCATCAAAAGTAAGAGAACATGCGGGAATATCTGCAGGCAAAGGAGCTTGTGCTTTTGCCTGGAATTCTACTCCACTTGTAGCAGAAATACTAAATCCAGGTTTCATAATAACGGAATATTTCCCGTATATAGCTACACTTTTATATCCTGTCAACTGCTGTGTTTTATTATCCAAAATTACCGTTTTAGTATCATATGTTGTGGCATTGAAATCATACCCAAGATTAGGAGATCTATATAAGAATTTGTTTAAGCTCGTACCTGCTAAATTTTTAAATTCTTCTCTTCCATTGATCACAACACCATTGCTGAAATAATAATTATCCAGTTTTTTTGGACGGTGATAAGCTGCAGTATAAAATGTCTGATCATCATAAGTTATATATGGATGAGCTATATAATCTACTTCTCTTATACTAAACATCCTACGTTTTAAATTACTTCCATAGTAATCATCAGAGCTGATTATATAACGACTGTCAAATCCTACAACACCTTTCCATTTAAGTGGAAACACTTTATCCTTTATCCAATTTCCATTACCGTCTTTTTTAAAACTTGAATAGAAGTGATTTCCATATTCACTAGTCGCGGCAGATGTCCAGCCTACATTAGTTAACTTAATAATCTCATTATTTTTCATAATAAAATTAGACCCTGAACCATACACATATCTAAAGTCGGCAGGCATCGTACTATGAGAAGAACTTGCAGAATTATTAGATAAGTTTACCTCCATAAGTTCAAAAAATCCGATACCAGTATTATTTTTATAGACAACATTATATATATCATCCGATTTTTTAAATACAAATAAAGGATCATATAAACCATTTGTTCCAGGAGCAGATAAAAATTGATTTGACAATGATGCCTTCAAACTATAAGCAGGTGAATTTGAAGCAAGGTTATAAATATCAAGCTTATTTTGTCCTGACGGTCGTATAAAAACTTTATCCCCTACAATTTTTGTAAATACACCAGAGAATCCGTTTGATATTGGGTTGGCATCCATTGACCAGCCAGCATTCTGTTCATTGTAAAAACATGAATATATTTTATTAACCGAATTTGAATTGTGACTTACAGATAACATTAAATGTCCATTATCAAAATCATAATATTTTCCAATATGAAGATTTTGCTGTTCATAAAAAAGTGTTTTATAACTTTCAAACACCAGCTCATTATTTATGATTTTATAGGATTGAATTTCATACGTTTTATATAAAGTAAATGCTGCATTCCGCCTCCATACTTCAATAAGAATATGGACTCTATCATTGGTAACCCCTACAACATCTATTAAACAGTCGTGGATCTCACCAATCGTTCCAGGATTTTTTATCGTTATTTTTGCAGGTTTTATATATTTAATTTTATTACAATCAATGATTTTATATATTCCCCAAAGTTGCAAATTAGATAAATAATTATTGATATTAATAGAGTATATATCATAGATGTTTTCACTCATGGCAAATGTATTTTGGTTTGCCGACATGACTGATTTATAATAATTGAAGTTCACATCTATCTCTTGTGGATAATTACCCGATCCACCAAATTCTTTTAAATAGATTTTTTTGCCCCATGTATTGGCAGGATGAACTCTTTCTCCGTTTATATCAATAGGTTCTTCTTCCCAAATTGTAGGCTGGGGATTACCTCCACCCGGAGGATTGCCGGTAATTGGAGCACCAACCTGAATATTATAACCGGTGGGGCAATATGGTCCTATTGATTGTACATTTGTTCCACTTGGATTTAGCCACGGAGACATTGTATAATAGTTATTCGAAAATCTTGAGTAATAGGTAAACCATTTATTATTATAAATATCCGTATTATTACAATTAAAGTGATTGGGATCAGGACCTGTTGATAAAGATCCTATTAATCTATCGGAACTGTTAAATAATGGAGATCCAGAAGATCCCTTCTCCACAATACCATTTCTCCAGGAGTTTTGTATGAATGTTCCTAATGAATTTATTGGCCACGGAACACCATAATAGCCAAATAACCCAGATTGTATTATAGGCTGGTTACTCATCACCGGATATAATTCCTGAACCATAGATATTTTTTTCACATCACCTTTGGGATGGTGCACTGAATATGCATTAGTAGGATTTACCGAATATGCGTTAGGATTATTATCCCAGCCTGCATAGCAAACTTTATATTGAGACAATGCACTTGCTGTTGTATTCAATTTTATTAAGGCATAATCTAAAGAAGTGAAAGGACTTTGCGTCAAGAGGGTACTGCCAAAAACTGAATTATTGGATAATGCAGCCGGCGCATCTGAGCCATTACTTGTACAGTTTAATGCTTCATAGTTAAATAAAGTGATGAGTTCTGTACTCCAATTTATATTATTATTTGCCGCTTCATATCCTATACAATGTGCAGCCGTCAAAAAATAAGGTTCTCCATTCTGAGCAGTATTATTCATCAGGTTTCCTGAACAGCTTGCTGAATAAGTATGCGTATTGGTTCCCCACTGATATATCGGATATAGCATTAAACCAACAGATTTTATATTTCTTGATTTATTATCAACTGCAAATACACATGCTATATTCTTATGACAATTACCTGCTGTACCATAGGCTCCCCCATAAAAGTCATTAAAAGAATGAATAATTTTCTCGGTAATTAATAAGGGTTTATCGTTACTATCTATAGGATAAGAAAGTTCAATATAAAATGTATTTCCAGGTATTGGCTGTGTTCCAAATTCCAGTCCTTTACTTTGAGCACCCGGATTATTTTTGTCATTAAACTCCCCTAAGATAAACCCATTTTCTGCATACAAGAAAAGCTTGCTATCTTTCGGTAAAAGATATTTCTTGAAATAGATTTGCAGTGCTTTGGCATCTGAAGACTTAACCTTATATAAGTAATAATATCTTCCATCGTACTCAATTCTATTGCTCTCATCTGCAATATTAATTTCTCTATAAACAGCTTTACCGTAAATATTTTGATTTATGTAGACTTCATCTTCTAAACCAGCAACTTCGTCTATTATTTGCTGATTATTCAATCCATCTGTTTCAAAAGTTTTAATATTCTGTTTTAATTGCGACAAAGGAATAGTGTTACCCAAATAGTCTTTATATTCTTCTCTAGCTGTAATACGGCGTTCAGAAGATAATTTTTGATATAAAAAAGGGTATCCGTTATCTCCTACCTGGCTTTTGAAAAAACTAATCAAGAGCAAGAATATAAATAAAGTATATTTTAATTTTCTCATTGTGAAATCAGTTTTTGTTAGATTTTAATTCAAAGACTTCTTTCATCAGCTTATCATTATTCTCCTGAAGTTTCTTGAGCTGTTTGTTCTGTTCTATAGTATATAGAGTTAGCTCTTCTATTTTTTGCAATAGTTTAATCTGAAACTCCCCTACGTTCACACCTTCTTTTTCCATCTCTTTTGCAGAAGCTATTTCAGGAAGATGTTTCTTCTCCTTGATATGTTTTTCGACGGCTTCTAACTTTGGCAGGTCATAATTTTCATCAAATACAAAGTCGGCTGTAGGTGTCAAGGTTACTTTGATTTCCTTTGCTTCAAATTTTCCTTGTAGTGCCATATTTCCTGCATCAGAAATAACAAGCTTTGCCCCATATGCTCCTCCATCGGAATAATTCCAGAATTGTAAAGAATTTCCATAATTTCCGGTCATATTATAAAGCACCCATTTTCTAGCCATATCCGAAGCCGTTTTTGTAGGATTTTCCAGAATAATAGCACCTCCCTCATTTGAGCTTACCTGAGAAGTTAAATGGCCATTTACGTCAAATCTGTCTCTAGCCAAAGTAGCTATTTGCTTATTATCCCCTGTATTAGAAATTAGATTGAAATGGATCTGATTATCCAGCAACCTCATATAAGAACCTCCGGTACTGGCATTTATACGAGGAAAAACTTGGTTATTAACATTATTATAGTTTTTTACATTATTACCAATTCCTACCCCTGTATATGTTTCCTGCGGTTCTGAAGCCCAAAGTGTTAAATTGGCAGGACTGCTTCCTCCATCACCAGACGAATTCAATAGAATCATAGAACCAACATGACCACCAGATACGGTAAGCATTTCAGAAGGCGCACCAGTACCAATACCAAGGTTTCCCATAATGGATTGTTTGCCCGTAAAATTATTTGTACCTCTGGTCGCTAATTCATTCCAAGGGTTCCAAACACTTGCATCGCCATTTCTTGTTCTAAAAGATATATGCTCTCCTCCGTTGGGGCCATAATCTGCGTTTAATTGTGCATCATAATTATTACTAAATCCTCCGAAACTTAAGAGAGGACCATTCCATGGTGTTCCAGATGCTGCATAAGCGAAGGTATATCCTCCTTTAAAATTATCTGCTGATCCTGCAGCTGAAATAGAAACTGTTGGGGTAAGATTTTGCGCCATAAAAATCCCTGACGCTAGCGTGAAAAGGGATAGAATAATTTTATTCATCGTTATTAGTTTATTGATTTAACAGGTACAAAAATAACACTTAATTCTACAAACTGCTGATTATTAATAAAAATTAAAGCCTCTTCCTTTTCAGAAAGAGGCTTTACTATAAATAAATTCATCTTATTTTCTAGAATCCACCGCCGGAATCTCCGAACGTAAATGTTGCAGAAATACCTGCTCTGATCGTTGACAGCGGGAATGCTGTTGATATCTTATATTTGGAGGTCATCTGCTCGTAGAATACTCTAAGGTTCAGATTCTCGGAAACATTATAGTCTGCAGAAAGCTTGATGTTCATAAGCCTCTGTCCCCCCGTTACCTGGGAGTCATTCAACAGGATGTTCATAATGGAAGTTCTGCTGTCCCTTAATGAGATATCTCCCCTGATGTTAAGATCACTTCCTTTTCCTCTGGTTCCTCTTCCTCCTACATTAGCAGTTCCCAGTCTGAAGTTCCGGACAATATACCCAAGTCTCACTACATATTCTGTATTGGCATCTTCTGTCAGCGTCTGGTTGACCAATCCCAGTACCATCATTCTGGTCTTGTTGTACTGCAACCCGAACTGCATATTATTTCTCATGGTAACATCTACCCCGAAAAGCGGTGAGAAAGATTCTACATATCCTACCTGAGCAAAGGTGTAAGGGTTAATTTTATCTCCGGCATTTTTGAAAATATTTCCTGCATCATCCACTGTCTGATAATATCCTCCTGCATTACCATGATAATCTATATTGCTTTGAATTCCTGTTGCAGTATATGTAGCCGTATAGCTATGTAATATATCGAACTTCGTAAACTGACCACTGACTATTGGAATATTTTTAAGTCCTGAGTAAGTAATTCTCCAGTTTGGTAATGGGAATCCTGATTTTTTAGGATTACCCATTGGAGTTACAGACTTCCCTTCCATAGCTGCTCTGAATGCAGGGATCAATACATAAGCATTTCCAATGCTGTAATGTTGGGCAAATCCGTTGTTATCCAATACGGCATCCGGCCCGCCAAGTTGTTGTGAAAGCGCTCTCGCATTTTCTCTGATCGCCTGGTAAATTGCCTGACCATCTTTAAATGATGTACTCAGCAGCATTGCAGAATTGGAATATGTTACCATATCATTGGCAAATGTATAGTCTGTATCCGGAACTCCGTTATTGGTATAATTGAACCCGGTATGTGAGAAGTTACTGTTATAAGTATGCAATACATTCAGATCAATCCTGAAATCATTCATAGGCATCATCTGCAGGTCTGCCCTCAATTCTTTAGTAGACATCCTGATATAGGGATCCGTCATATATTCGGAATCACTTACCCAGCCGTTTTCCATCACTGTTCTTCTGATATCGGCCTGTGATCCTAACAGGAACCCCATTGTAGGACCACCCAATGTCTGCCCATAACCATACCAGTTCGGTGCAGAAATTAATCCAGGAAGCACCGTACCATTATTCTCATTATAACTAACGTTCAGCTGTTTGAAGGATGTCAGGAAGAATGCCAGACTCTGAGGAATAGAAAGCTTGTTTTTGAATTTGTATTTCTTATAAGCATACCTGTTCTTTTCCCACTGCTTTGTATAAACATTGTTCAGAGAGTCCATTTCCTGCTTACGCTTCTGAAGCTTAGCATTTATATTTTTAAAGTATTTAAACTGTCCGAAGAATTTAGGAAGGTCTGCCGATGCCGTAACCTGGATCACATTGGTATTTTGGCCTATAGATCCTAAACTCACCTGTCGGTCTGTATCCGGATCTACAAAACCAAGCATTGAAGTTGATCTCGCATTCCAGTTGTAGGTAAATCCATAACCAACCTCAGCATCAATGAAGTCCATATAAGGAAGATACTGGAATGGAAGTCTATAATTCAGCTGTGCTCTGTGATTATACAATACCGGCCTTCCTGATCTGAATACGTTTCCGAAGATCGACTTATTATCCATTAGGTTGGCATCCAGATTATCATTAAGCGTCCTGGTTGCTGAATTGATCTCCAGTTTTAATGATTTTGTGAAATTGAATCCTAATCCATACTGCCAGCCAAAATAGAAGTTTCTGTTTTTGATGGCATCAAAGTCTCCTCCTCCTACGTTTCCATTTAGAATAGCCTCCACATTTCTGAATTCAAGCTCATTGTAATTCCTGTCGATTTCAGTTCTGAAAGACAATCTTGTAGGAATAGGGTTTAAGTTGAATTCTTTCACCCATCTCAGATATTTCGTAGATTTTGCCGTATCGCTGATCATTTTATTGAAAGGCTTCAGTACCCAAGGCTTGAAAGTATAGTTGTAATCAATATACCCTCTCAGATATTGTCTGTAGTTTCTTTTAGTATAGATATCTCTGAAATAATCATCGTTATAAACGGCAGTTACCGAAACATTTTCAATATCATAGAATTTAGGCTTTTTATTAGGGTTTACTCTTTCTTTATGCATATTCACCACACCGATACTTCTCTGCTGGGTATAAGTTCTTGCCACTTTTTTCAGCTGCTCTTTATTTGGCGCTTTGCTGAATTCCACATCGGTATCCAGAGGATTATATTTTGGATCTTCAATCGTCTGTGAGTAAGAATAGTTCAGAGGAATCTTCACTCCCGTTTTTTCAGGAAGGAATTTATCTACGTTGATTGCGGTATTGATACTGAATGCAGACTGAGTAGACTGATTTCTTTCTGCCGGTTTCGAATCTATATTTCCGAAACCAACTGATGTATAAGCCGCGTTGGCATTAACGGTTGCCAAATCTCCCAAATTGAAATTTAAGCTTGCGTTTCCTGCATATCCTCCGTCATTTTCAATTTCAGAAAGACGGATCTCATTGATCCAAAAAACCCTGTCTATTCCACTTCCTCCTCTTTCTTCATTTCTTACCCCAATCATAATGGTCGAAATATTTCCTAAACTTGGCCGCCCTTTAATATAAATCCTCTTATTTTCCTCATTAAATCCTGAGTCTAATATTCTGTCTGTAATCTTAACTCCAGATTTATCTCTTCTTATCTTCGCATCTACAAAGTTTTGAACATCAAAATTCACCTCATTTTCCATTGGCCAAATCTCCATAGGAGTTGTTGCCGCAACAGATGTGATCTTCATAGAAGCTTCATATTCGTAATAGTTATCGGTAGCATCATTTCCAAAACGAATAAAGAATTTTGTTTTAGGGTCTACAAGGCCTATAACAGGCTGCTCTCTATCATCAGGATTATGGACATGAACAAAAAGCTTCAACTTCTTGTATCTTCTCATATCCAATGTAGTATTTTTAAATACCCCTCTGGCTTCTCCTTTAAGATTGTTTACTTTCATGTAAAGGGAAGCTTCATTCTGTCTTTGTGCCCCTGCATTTCCGCTTAACACCTGTCTGTCGATCCCCGGAGGCAATACATATGGAGGTTTGTTTAAGGCATTTTCTTCAATGTTTACACTTCCTACTTCAAATTCATTATCCGTAACCACACCTACTCCCTCATCTTCAGCTCCAACAGTGGCACTTGCAATTTTATTAGGATATTTTCTCCAGTCTGATCTTACAAGATCCATCGTTGCAAATCTTAAAGTAGAGGTCTGATCAAATCCTGTCAGCATTAATCTTGCAAACCTTACATTATTCAATACCGACTCTTCAGCTGTTCCCTCACTTTTATCAAATTTAGCAACAGGAATTCTAAACAGATACCATTTCACATCTGTCGATTGTCCGTTCTGGAAATTCGCTTTTACAGTTTTTACATCAACAATATTATTATCTGCTCCTAATGATAAACTAGACTGATCAAGTTTGATAACATACTGGTTGTAACTTTCTACCTGATCCAGGTTATAATCTTTGTTGATATCTTCTGCATCTGGGGTTTGTGAAGCAACATTCAGTGAATTCGCTTCTGAGTTGCCCTCCGGGTTTCTGAAATATTTATAACGTTCAACAAGAGATGCTGCCTGGCTGCCTGTAAATTTATCAGAAAGATAGAATACAAAATCATCCACTGCCGGGTCTGAAATATTGGTCACCGGGTTTACAAATGTATTCCCGAATCTCATAGATTCCTGATCAGAGCTCAAACCGTCATATCCTACATCCTGTCTCTTTCGGTCTTCTCCTTCAGTAGAGAACGCGTACAGAATAGGAGGCTGCTTTGGCTGTACCCCCCAGTTTGAAGTGGTAGTAGCTGATGGAGATCCCGGAGTTGGAAGACCGTTTTCATATTGCATTTTTCCATCTTTAAGGATATCTTCGGAAACGTTTCCTAAATGCAGTAATAGTTTGGGGTCATTTCCGAGTGTTTTACCATCTGCATAAGGGTCCATCAGCCAAAACTCTAAATATTCGATATTTGACGTTACAAAGTTCGGAACACTGATCGGTCTCATGATCCCCGCCCATCTGCTCTGTGCCTGTTCTGTTGCAGTGTTTACGTTATATGGTCCTCTTTCCTGAGGATAATAAGAGATATCAAAAGTATTCATAAAGGGCTGCTCTCCTGCTACTAAATCCCTGTTATTATAAATTTCTGAAGAATGTACTCTTCTCGATGCATGATTAGAAACTGACTGAGGAGTAATTCCCTCAGGTGCTCTTCCTGCTATTCCCCAGAATCTTGAGTCAATATTATACCATGACAGCAATCCTCTTCCATATCCGCTTGTGATAGCATCATTTTCAGGGACAGCGTTAAAAGGTGGAAGCTTATTCTTCTCAGGCTTTGAAGCCAAACTCCATGCTGCCGGCTCTTTTAAAGATATTTTAGACGTCGTCTGCTCGAAATCGTCTATATAAGACTGGTCATTTGTTCCTTTATTTAATCCCGGTAACAGGTATGCCGCTTCCATCTTAAAGTTTACGTTGGATGGCGCCTCCGTTTTTACCATCGGAAGTTTATTCGTAAGTCTTGTCAGGAAAGGAGCCTGATTATTATACATCATGTTGATCCCGGCCATAGTATTATTCACTGCTTCCTGTCCGAAGTTTACCTTCTGTGTCAGCGGAGACTCTGAATAATTGACTACCGTTGCTCCTAAGGTAAAGTTTTCATTAAACCTTCTTTCCAAATTTAATCCCAAGAACCTTTTTCTTTGGGTATTAAATGTCAATTGATTTTCTAATGAAATATTGATAGCCTGTCCGGACTGTTTTACATTTTCGTTGATGATGGTCACCGTTCCAAGCATATAGTCGACCGTATAGTCTACTCCTTCGGTAAGCTGTACACCATTTGCAGATACTTTCACTGATCCTTGTGGAACATTTACTGCTCCTAAAGAAATCCCTTGCCCCTGGACCCCTTTGTAACGACCTTCTATGGTGTACCATTGTGGTATAGATGATTGAGCCTGTGTTAGTTTTTGTTTATCATAAATATCATGAAGAACATATTTAGGATCATTGGTTCCCAATACACTTTGCATATAATCACCAAAAGGCTGTACTTTGGTAAAAATTACTCTACCGTTTTCCGGCCTGATCGTAATCCCATTGACAAAGTCAAAAATACCATCCCCTTTACTGCCATCTTTGTTATTCTGGATATCTCCGTTCATATTGAGACGGTCCCAGTTGAACAATTTTAGCAAATTCTGATCTTTTACTGGTGTATCCGGAAGATAATTTACTTTACCTCCTGTTTTTTGATCCCTGTAATATACATTCAGAATAAAGCCATCCTGCGACACCTGTCCGGCATCTATAGAATAGATATTTTTCATCATCAGGTCCCACATAGGAGATGATGTATTTACATTATTATTTACTCTCAGTACCTTAGTGATCAATACAGGGCTTTCTTCAGAGAATTCCCCTACTTTGTATACCTTGTTGCTCCCGTTTACTGTATAAGAATAGGAAACTGCAAGGAGCTGGTTATCATTAAGTTTTTGATTTAATGAAATATATCCTAACTGTGGCTGGAATGTAAATTCGTTAGCATTCAGCTTTCTGGCTTTGGTATTAAAAATAAATTCTTCCCCGTTGCTATATGGAGTTGCAGTTCCCGGAAAGGTCTGCCCCTGGAAAATTGTACCATAATTTTTACCGGGCTCCCTGTTTCCTGCTACCGATGATATTTCGTCATATAAATTATTCAGTGAGTTATCCGGTAAAATAGCTCCGCCTGCACCTTCTCCCAGGTCCCTGATCCCGATAATACTTTTCTGATAAGCCAGATTACTGTTCCCCTGATCCAGTACCCATACTTCCAACCTGGTAATATTGATCGTGGAATTGATCTGCGGGTAATTCAGCAAGGCGTTATCATATTTATTCAGGAAGTAATGCCCTAAAAAGTAGTGCTGATTATCTTCATAGTCAATGGCATTGACCTTAAAGTTGTTCATCACACCACCTCCCTGCACTACAATGTTTCGGGCCTCTCCCTGTTGCTGGGAAAGGACAACGGTACCAAAGGTTTTTCCCAACTGGAATTCTGTTTTAACTCCAAATAACGATTGTGAACCCCGGATCAAACTTGTTGAAAGGGGCATATTTACGTTACCGAATTCAACTCTTTTTATAATTTTATCTTCGCCTCCTTCGTTCGGTTTATCTACATTTCCAAGACCTTTGCTCTGAAGGTCTTTCCAGCTTCCTTTTGCCTGCCAGACAAGGTTCATCCTGTTTTCAAAGGCAAAACCACTTTGGGTATCATAATTCGCTTTTAACTGCAGGTTTTCCCCTACTTTTCCTAATAGCCCAAGCTGAATCCTCTGATCGATATCAAAGGTAAAACTGGTCCTGTTTTGCGGCAGGATCATTGGATTATCTATTTTCTGGTAAAGTCCTGCAAAATCGAGGGAAGCATATCCTGAAGGAATAATTTCAATCTTATTGCCTCCGAAAATGGTTTCGAACAGCTTATTATTGATCATCAGAGAAGGGATCAGCCCTTTCTTCCTTGCATCTGATCTGTCTTTTCTGAAAAGAAGGTTGTATTTATCAGATTTCTCCTTATAGTACGCTTTGGTCTGGGTAGCGAGCATATATTCTTTATACTCTTCCGGAGACATTGCGGTAGGAGGACCGGTGATGGTATTTCCGATTTTGGGGTATACGTAGTACATCCCGGTCTTTATATCGTAATAGGCTTCATACCTCGTAGGGTCGGCCACTTCATATTCTTTTCTTATGATCAATGTGTCATTTCCCGCCTGCTGTGCAAAGGCACTGACAGACATACACAAGAACGACAGGAACAAAAATATATTAAGATGCTTATTATTCGCCACCAAATGTTAAATGTTTTTTAAAATTTGTTTAACCAATTCTTCTACCGAGATGCTTGGATTTTGTTTTATTATTTTATCGGCAATCTTCTCGCTGGTACGTTTAGGAATCCCTAAAACTTCTAATGCAGATAACGATTCTTCCTTGATTTTATTATCCGCCAATACAGAAATATTCGCAGCGGGATCGCTGAATTTCTGTACTTTATCTTTAAGGTCAACAATAATTCTTTCGGCTGTTTTGGCACCTATTCCTTTTGCTTTTTGAATCAACGCGCTGTTACCGGAAAGTATTGCAGATGCGATCTCGTCAAGACTCAATGTAGACAGCAGAATAAGCGCAGAAACAGCCCCTACCCCGTTAACGCTTATTAACAGGTTGAACATTTCTTTTTCTGAACGTGTGTTAAAACCAAAGAGAAGATGGGCATCTTCACGGATGATCTGCTGAATAAATAAAAAGGTCTGCTGATTCAAAACCAGCGTCTGTGAGGTCATCAAACTGATTCCCACGTAGTAACCAACTCCTTGTACATTGATAACAGCGTAGGTAGGCGTAAGTTCTTGAACAGTGCCTTGTAAAGAAAATATCATTATTAATTTTTAAAACTCCCAAATATAGCAATTTAAACTAATTAATATTTTCATTTCAAGTGCGAATGATTTTTAACTTAAATTTTAAATAAGAATATAAGGAATTAACATAAAAACAAAAGACTCCATATTTGGGAGTCTTTTAGTATATCAAAACGGATTAATGCATCATTTTTAAATCAATAAAAATCTAAAAATAAAATTGATAATCGGTTATATATTTTTCATCCTGCTGATCTATTTTTTCTCTCTTCTCTGAGCGTCAAGTACTGCAATGGTAGCAAGGTTTACGATCTCGTCTACGCTTGAACGCATCTGAAGTACGTGTACCGGCTGTTTCAGTCCCATAAGGATCGGCCCGATGACCTGCGCCACCTTCATCCCTCTCAGAATTTTGTAAGAAAGGTTTGCACTTTCCAGGTTCGGGAAGATGAATGTATTGGCTGGCGTTGTTCCTAATTTTGAGAAAGGATAATCGCTCAGGTGATCTGCATTCATTGCGAAATCCGGCTGAATTTCACCGTCTACAACCATTTTAGGGTATTTCTCATGAAGGATGTTCACGGCTTTAGCTACTTTCTTGGAAGTTTCAGAGATCGCAGCAAAGTTTTCAAATCCAAGCATTGCAATTCTCGGCTCAATCGCAAATGACTTCACTGTAAATTCTGCCATCTTAGCAATATTTACAAGATCTTCTGCAGTAGGGTTCTGATTGATGGAAGTATCTGCAAAGAAAATAGGTTTCTTTTCAGACAGGATCATCATCATAGCCGCTACCTTATCTACTCCTTTATCTTTTTCTATAACTTCTAAAACGGGGCGTAATACTGAAGTATAGTTTTTAGAGAATCCTACGATAAGCCCGTCCGTATCTCCATGCTTAAGCATTAAAGGTCCGAAATAGTCTCTCTGACGAACATATCTCTTCGCTTTGTACTCATTCATTCCTTTTCTCTGGCGAAGCTTCCAAAGGGTTTCTCTGTATTTTTTCCTGTTTTCTTTCTGATCGTCATCGCTTGGATCAATAATAGGAACATCCAGAGTGATTCCGTAACGTTCCATTTGCGCCTTGATGTATTTTTTGTCTCCCAACAGGCTCGGATAAGCAATTCCCTCTTCATAAAGGATCTGAGCAGCTTTCAATACATTGTATTCTTCAGCATTTCCAAGGGTAATTCTTTTCGGATTGGATTTCGCACGGCTCTGCATCATTCTTACCAACCTCTCGTCTCTGCCCATTCTGTCTAAAAGCTGGTGCTCATACTCTTCAAAGTCATTAATGTTTTTTCTGGCAACACCACTTTCCATAGCTGCTTTTGCTACAGCACTTGATACTTTTGTGATCAGCCTGTTGTCGAAAGGTTTCGGAATGAAATATTCTCTTCCGAACTGTAAGTTCTGAACGTTGTATGCTAAGATTACCGCTTCCGGCACCGGTTCTTTTGCCAAATCAGCAATAGCGTGCACCGCAGCAAGCTTCATTTCTTCATTGATTCCTGTAGCCTGTACATCCAATGCGCCACGGAAGATATAAGGGAATCCTAATACGTTGTTTACCTGGTTAGGATAATCACTTCTTCCTGTCGCCATGATCACGTCTTTACGGGTTTCAAGCGCCAGATCATAGGCAATTTCCGGATCAGGGTTAGCCAAAGCAAATACAATAGGATTGTCATTCATACTCAGCAACATTTCCGGAGTCATTACGTTTCCTTTAGACAATCCAACAAAAACGTCAGATCCTTTCACGGCATCCTCTAATGTTTCGATATCTGTCTGGGCAATGAAATCCAGTTTTTCCGGAGTAAGGTTTTCTCTTTTATGGTTGATAACTCCCTTGCTGTCACACATCAGGACATTTTCTTTCTTCAGTCCTAAGGAGATATAAAGCTTGGTACATGCAATTGCTGCCGCCCCTGCTCCGTTCACTACCATTTTCACTTCGTCAATATTCTTATTGGCGATCTGTAATGAATTGATCAATGCTGCCGCAGAAATGATGGCTGTTCCATGCTGGTCGTCATGCATCAAAGGAATATTCAATTCCTCTTTCAGTCTCTGTTCAATATAAAATGCTTCAGGAGCTTTGATGTCTTCAAGGTTGATTCCTCCGAAAGTAGGAGCAATACCTTTTACGATTTCAATAAATTTATCCGGGTCTTTTTCGTCGATCTCAATATCAAAAACATTGATATCGGCAAAGATCTTGAATAGAAGCCCTTTTCCTTCCATTACCGGTTTTGAAGCTTCCGCCCCGATATCTCCCAGTCCAAGTACGGCAGTACCGTTAGAAATTACCGCTACCAGGTTTCCTTTTCCTGTATAATCGTAAACCGTTTCAGGCTTATCATGAATTTCCATACAAGGAACGGCTACTCCAGGGGAATAGGCCAGCGACAGATCTCTCTGGGAAGAGTGCGGCTTTGAAGGGATTACTTCAATTTTTCCTTTGGGTTCTGCTTTATGATAATCTAACGCGGCCTGGCTAAAGTTCTTTTCGTCGCGATTGTTGTTACTTGACATAAAATTTCGTTTTTTGTTAAAGGATATATTTAATGTGGTAATCTACTAAACTTTCAATTGGTTTCTGAACTACATGTCCCACATTTAAATGAAATTCTGCTGCTACAGAACGTAATATATTTTCATAATAATAAGCGATAGAGCCGATAAAATTAATCTCAGCATCTTTCGCTTCATGATAAGGGAGAACCTGGTATTCAAAGAAGCTTTTCATTTCTTCAAAAACCATATCTCTGAAATAAGGGTGATCCTTTCTTTCGATCACAAATTTGGTAAAATTGGCCAAATAAGCATTTGGTCTTGGAGTATGGTACATATTTTTCAATGCATCTTCTATGGTAAGCTGATAGTCTGCTTCAAATTCTTTGTGAAGATCTGAAGGCAGCTTTTTCATGAAATATCTTCGTACCAGCTGTTTTCCGATAGCACTGCCACTTCCCTCATCACCGATCAGGAAACCAAGTGAAGGCAGTTCTATTTTCAGTTGCTTGCCATCAAAAAAACACGAGTTTGAACCTGTGCCCAGAATGCACACGATTGCAGGTTTTCCGCTGTATGCAGCATACGCGGCAGCCATCAGATCTTCTTTTACGATAATCTCAGCTTTCCCAAATACTTTTTTCAGTTCTTCTTCTATGGTTTCGCAGTTTTTCTTTACTCCGCAACCTGAGCCATAGAAAAAGACCTTGGTAATTGAGTTCTTTACCGATATCAGATTGCTATTTTTCTGTATCTCCGGAGCAATAAGCTCTCTGTTGATAAAATTCGGATTGAAACCGATGGTTTCTGTTTTCAGAAAAACTTTCTTGAAGTCATCAAGTATCACCCAATCCGATTTAGTAGAACCACTATCTACAATAGCAACCATATTTTAGATTTTAATTTAAGGGTGCTAAATTATGAATTTATCTTCAATTAGCATTGAAAAACAACCTGGAAGCTGTCTAAAATCATTAATGCTTTATATTCGTTTTTTTTTCGTTGAACTGCAGAAGCCAATCTTCAATTTCATCTTCCAGATAGGAAGCCTGTAATACCATTGCATTGATAAAATCATCGGGAACGGGTTCACCGCTTGAGTTTTCAAGATTCCAAAGTTCATTGGACATATTTTCATACTCCGAGTACACTCTTTTGAAGCGGGAATTTTCTTTTTCAAGAGCTTCAATATTTTTCTGCTGAAGCTGGAATTTTCTGTATTTGTTTTGAGATTTCATACAAATATTATTATCGGTTAGGTCATAAAATGTGGAGTATATGCTCTTAAACACGCATTACAAGATAGAAAAAACCATCAACACAAGGAGTTGAAAATGAATTTATTATCAGGTCTTTATTACATCATTCTGAATATTAAATTTAGAAATAATTTTTATTTAAAAAAATATTTTAACAACTTTTTTCAGTGTTTAACATATAGTTATAAATTTGCATATTCATATTGTAAAGTTCAGCCATTATTAATGATTTAAAACCATTATTAATAGCCAAAAAACAATGGATTAGTTTCTTTTTCGAAATAAAAGTTTCTAATCATCAATACAATATGTGATATATTTTCAGGTTTTTATATTAATTGAATGAAAGAAATACTCATACGCCAGAAACAGGTTTTGTTCTTCATCATCGCAGGAGGACTGAGCGCCATTGTAGAAATCGGCAGCTTTAAGATGTTCAGCACCTACCTGCCCCAATTTTTTGGAAGAGAAACCAACTTTTATGGTGTGCACTACCCATTAAGTAATATTTTTTCTACCAGCTGCGGGATTATCACCAATTATTTTCTGAGCATCTGGTTTGTTTTTGAAAGGGGAAAACATTCAAAAAAAAGAGAGTTCGCTTATTTCATGGTCGTCTCTTTCTGTTCCACTTTACTCAGCTTAGGTTTCTTCCAAGTATTCTACAGTTTTATATTTAAAGATAATATCAATTTATTTTTTTATACCTTGAGTCCGGAAATGATCAGTAAAATTGCGGCAATATTACTGGTTTCCATTCTGAACTATTCGGTAAAAAAGAAAGTAATTTTTAACGGTTAAGCTGTGACAAAAATTTTAAATTATCTCTGGAGATTCTGGCTGCTATTGTTAGCATTTGTTTTGACGGTTACGATCGGGATCCCTGTTTATATTCTATCTTTTAATAAAAAACATTATCGATACGCTTATAAGCTTGTCCGTATCTGGTGCTACGGAATGTTTTACGGAATGGGATTCAGGTATGATCTCATTAACCTCTCCGAACAAAAAAAAGAAAGGGATAAGCAATACGTTTTCATTTCGAATCACACTTCCATTATGGATATTATGCTTACCTGTATTCTGTTTCCTCACCATCCGATCTGTTTTGTAGGAAAAAAAGAGCTTGTAAAGATCCCTATTTTCGGGACGATCTATAAAAGAATATGTGTAATGGTAGACAGAACCAGCGCAAGAAGCCGTGCCGATGTGTACCGAAGATGTGCCGAGAAGATGGAAGAAGGTAACAGTATTGCTATTTTCCCGGAAGGCGGAGTACCTGATGATACGTCTGTTATTCTGGATGATTTTAAAGACGGAGCTTTTATATTATCTTCCAAGCACCACTCTCCTATCGCTGTTTATACTTTTATCGGACTCAAGGAAATGTTTCCTTTTGAAAACAGTAAAGGGTATCCCGGGAGGGTAAAGGTTTATTTCAATGGAATTATAGAACCTGCCGACTCACCGAAAGACCTTAAAGAAGAGGCTTACCAGGTTATTAAAAAAACACTCACAGAGCATTCTATTTAAAAGAATTAATTATATTTGTTTGCGAAATTTTCAATAAAATATGTCAAAAACCAATCAGCCGACTAATTACCCGGCGCTGTACACACTTGTACTTGTATTTTTTTTCTGGGGATTTATTGCTGCCGGCAATAGTATTTTCATCCCTTTCTGTAAAAACTATTTTTCTCTTGACCAGTTTCAGTCCCAGTTAATAGATTTTGCTTTTTATACTGCTTATTTCCTGGGAGCATTGCTTCTCTTTATATTCAGTACCATAAAAGGAATTGACATTATCGGCAAATGGGGGTATAAAAAGAGTATTGTCTACGGGCTTTTACTCTCTGCCATTGGAGCAGCGATCATGATTCTCGCCGTTAAGAGCAATGTATATTACGGAATGCTTATCGGGCTTTTTGTGGTAGCATTGGGATTCTCTATCCAGCAGACCGCCGCGAATCCTTTTGCCGTTCTTCTTGGAGACCCTAAAACCGGAGCGAGCAGACAGAATCTTGCCGGAGGAATCAACTCTTTCGGAACATCGATCGGACCGATTATTGTAGGACTGGCCCTTTTCGGGACCACTGCTACCGTAGATGATGATCAGATCAAACATCTGGCCCTTGATAAGGTGATTTTACTTTACACAGCAGTAGGTGCACTTTTTTTAATTGCAGCAGGAATCTTTTATTTTTCAAAAAAGCTTCCTGACGGTATTTCTACCGAGCCTATGGAAAAGGCAGGGAAAGCAAGAAAAACATTAATTGTAATGACAATACTTGTTATTCTTTTCTTTATCCCTGTATTCAACAGCTACAATTCTGAAGAGGCAAAGACCATTGAGACATTGGGCAATGAAATAACAATGCTGGAAAAAGCTGCAGAAAAGGAAACAAATGCCGCAACAATCACTGCATACCAAACACAAATCACTGAAACAAAAGCAAAGCTGGAAACGGTAAAGCATCCTTTGGAGAAACAGAGAATGGTTTATCTGGGCGGTGCATTACTTGCTGTGATTATCTGTTTGATATTCGCAAATTCCAGTGCAAAGAAAAACGCTGAAGGCTGGGGTGCCATGAAATATCCACAGCTTGTACTGGGTATGATCGCTATTCTTGCCTATGTGGGAGTAGAAGTTGCCATAGGAAGTAACCTTGGAGAGCTTTTGAGCATGCCGGAGTTCGGTGGACATCAGTCTTCTGATCTGGCTCCCTATATTTCCATGTATTGGGGAAGTTTAATGATCGGAAGATGGACCGGAGCTATTGCTGTGTTCAACCTGAACAAGCAACAGCAGACCATCGCTACTATCATTGTTCCCTTCATCGCTTTTTCTGTGATTATCGGGATCAATACGATTGCCCAGAAGGATATGTCTCACCTGTACCTCTATGCAGTATGCGTGGCTATTCAGGTCATATTATTCCTGATCAGTAAAAACAAGCCGGCTGTAACCCTGATCATTTTCGGATTATTCGGAACAGCAGCAATGATTACAGGATTACTGACTACAGGAAACGTTGCGATCTATGCATTCCTTTCCGGAGGTCTTGCCTGCAGTATTATGTGGCCTTCCATCTTCACATTGGCAATCACCGGACTAGGAAAATATACTGCACAAGGTTCCGCATTCCTGGTTATGATGATCCTGGGCGGAGGTATTATCCCACCACTTCAGGGTAAACTTTCTGATATTATCGGCATTCACAGTTCATACATGATTCCTGTGCTGTGCTTTATATATATCACTTTATTTGCATATCTGGCTAAAAAATCTTTATTTAGACAGGGAATTAACGTTGACGTTTTAGAATCCGAAGGTGCTCACTAAGAATATACTACATATATATAAGAAGAAGAGATTTTGGGCAGGTTTATTACTTGCCCAATTTCTTTTGTTTTACTGTTTCTCTAAGTCATCGCTGATGATCCGTTTTTTTGAAAGTTTTTTTGAGCTTCAGAAAAAAATCCATCAGATGTTATTCAGCTGGCTTCCTTTTTCAATGGGAGATGTTATTTACATTGTACTGGGAATCTTTCTTTTGTTTTACCTGATTTCTTTATTCAAGAAAAGGATTAGAAGCAATGCTTTGCTAAAGTTGCTGATCATCATCAACATCTTCTATTTTACCTATCAGATTTTCTGGGGGATGCTGTATTTTCAGACCCCGGTCATCAAAAAGCTTTCAAGCCAGAAGCAACCGGAAATAGCCAGAGCTAAAGAACTTGCGCTCCGCTATCTTGAAAAATGTAAAACGACCCGGCAATCTGTACATGAAGATCACAATGGGGTATTCATCATCACCAGCCTTCAGGATGTACAAAAGGAAATTTTATATCAGCAGACAAAGCTGCCTCAATACATTTCAGATAAAAAAGCCCCACAGGTTCTGGCCATTAAACCAAGTCTATTCAAAAATATGATGAGCTTTACGGGTATTTTGGGATATTATAATCCTTTTACTGCGGAAGCACAGTATAATTCTGAGCTCCCCCACACTTTCATTCCTTTCACTACGGCCCATGAAAGTTCTCACCAGCTAGGTTTTGCCAGAGAACAGGAAGCGAATTTCGTAGGCTATCTACTGGGTGTCAATTCCAGCAATACAGATTTGAGATACAGCACGGAATTTTTTACTTTAAAAAGCCTTTTAAGGTTTATTGCGGATAATGATCCGGAGTTTGTGAAATCTGCTCTTAACAGCTATTCTCCTGCAATGAAAAGAGACCGTGCGTATGAGAAAAGTTTCATATACAGACATCAGGGCTGGCTGGATGACTTTTTTGGCTTCACCAATAACCTGTTCCTTAAAAGCAACCAACAGGAGGGTTCGGTCACTTATTCTTACTTTATAGATCTCCTGTTAAACTACGAAAAATAGGTATAAAAAAAGAATCGTATCAGGCGATACGATTCTAAAAACACAAATGATGAAAAAAAATTTATTACCTTGACTTGTTCCCTCATTCAAGGCGATGTAAAAGTACGACATATTTTATAAATACAAAAACATTTCTATTCTTTTTTAAAACTTTATGAAAACTTTATGATTTTTTAAGTTTTTTTGAGTTCGGATAGCAATAATATGAATCACAATCAAATTTCATATATTAACGCAGAATACCAATAAAAGTGAAGTTAAAGTAAAAATATAATACAAAACTCAATATTTAATTAAAAATAAAATATTCTTTTTATCTGGTTTTCTCCATGAATAAAAAATTGGAGTTATTTTTATTTCCAGCTAAAAATATTTCTAAAATTCGCTCTCACTTAATTAACCTGTTAGTGGCCCAATTTTTATCCTGAACAATTATTTTTTTGTATTGTCCGAAGGCTGATAATCCGGGTAGAATAAAAAGCAATCCGACATTATAATATGGGAAGCTTTTAAAATAAGATTAAAAACTTAAGCAGCTCTACCATCAGGTCATTCGATATAATTATATCGTTCCTTTTACCCCACAGGTGCCAGACTTTAACCATGAAAACCTTTAAATAGTCATCTGTGGGAAATGATGTAGACTGTAGAAACGTTTTAACACAGTTACATACCTGCACGTACAAGGAATTTTCAAACAAGATCCCACAAAATAAAATATTGAAAACCAAATCATATCTGCCAACTACCGTCTATATCTCACTGATAAAAGAAAAATTTTTTGGTATATTTAAAACATCTGTGTATTTTAGATAAAAATATTAATATGATTTTTGACAAACTAATTAACTATCTCAAACTTGATAAGCAGGAGTTCATTTTTCAGTTCAACTCTCATCCCAATTACCCGTCAGCATTGGCTTTTAGTGATACGCTGAACTTCATGGGAGTGAAAAATGACGCCTATGAACTTGACAAAGAATACTGGGATGAGCTTCCGGAAGAATTTATTGCAATTGTTGAAAATTCTTTCTCTTTGGTAAAAAAATCAGGAAGTAGTTATTCAGTGTATTCAGAAAAAGCAAAAACGTTTGATAAGGATGAGCTTTATAAGAAGTCAACGGACTTTGTACTTCTGTTTGAAAAAACGGAAAAAGCAGAAAGCAAAACAGCCTTCAATTTCAAGCCGGTACTTTACGGTATTTTTGCCGTTGTTATTGCCTATTCTTTTATCAGTCAAACCCTATATGAAGCCATTTTCAACCTGCTGTCCCTGGCAGGAGTATATATTTCCCTGGAAATTTTCAACCAGAAATTCGGAAACACCTCTACCGTTATCGGAAGCATATGCGGAGGAGGTGATGCAACCGCCCAGACTGTTAATTCGTGTGATAAAATTATTAAGCAGGATAAAACCAGCATCTTAGGTTTAAAATTTTCTGATTTTTCATTAATTTACTTTGCAGGGCTTGCCATATTGGGCTTATTTCTACCGGCAACCGCTTATATTGTAAAAGGATTTACTTTTGTTTCTGTACTGGCTATAGGATATTCCCTTTATATCCAGGCTTTTGTAGAAAAGACTTTTTGCAGAGTTTGTCTTTTAATCATTTCAATCCTTGCCGGGCAGCTGATTATAAGTATTTTATTCTTTCAAAATCCTTCTTTCGGAATTGGAGCTCTTTTACTGACAATTATTTTATGGGCACTTACTTTCTCTGCCGTGATCTATTTCAATACTCTTCTTGAAGAGAAAGAAAGCCTTCAGAAATCCAATGCTAAAAATCTCAGATTTAAAAGAAATTATGAGCTTTTTAAAAGCCAGTTACAGCAAAATGAAAAAATAGAATTTCAGGATACCCAAACATTTTCAGTGGGAAATAAAGAGGCAAAACTTCGTATTTCCATTGTTTCCAATCCATATTGCGGTTTTTGTAAAGATGCCCACAAACTGGCTGAAGGTCTTTTGGAAAAATATCCTGATGATATTTCATTACAGATGCGATTCAATTATACTCCTGAAAGAACACATGAAAAATACACACAACTCATTTCTGACCTTACCCACATTTATCATAGCAAACCGGAGAAAGATTTCCTGCATGCTGTAGAAACATGGTTTGAAACAAAAGATGAAGCAAAGGTCAATACCCTTTCAGGAGGAGCTCCAACATCGGAAAATCTGAATCCTCTTGTTGAAATGTCCGTAGAGAACAGTAATGCAGGATTAAGCTTTACACCGATCTTTATTATTAACGGGTATCAGTTCCCGGATAAATATGATCGTGAAGATCTTTTATTCTTTATTGATGAGTTAATAGACGATGAGGAAATTTAACAATTAAATCTCATCATTTGAAATTTCACTATCTTAGGAAAACAAAAACAGATATATAGAAAAGATCTGAAGTGCAACAAAAAAACTATTTATTATGAAAAATTTAAAAAAACTTTCCAGAGAAAGCTTGAGCACAGCGGACATCCCCCAGCGTGAAGCAAGCTATTGTGAATCAAAGACCAATCCCCCTAAAGAAGGGGCTATAGATGCCTGCAACAAATGGTGCTATGTATAGTCTGCCATTTTATTGAGTTAGAATTTTGAATACAATTAAAAATGTCGTCATCCATTGACGACATTTTATACTAAATATTAGTTTTGAAAAAATTTCCTTTTTATAAGCAACCAGACACTAAAGACTGTGGCCCTACCTGTCTCAGGATCGTAAGCAAATATTACGGCAAAAGCATATCGCTTCAACAGATCCGTAACCTTTCTGAAACGACCCGTGAAGGCAGCAGCCTACTTGGGCTGAGTGATGCTGCAGAAAACCTCGGCTTCCGTTCACTGGGAGTCCAGATCGACTTTAATACCCTCAAAGAAGAAGTTCCATTCCCTTGTATTGTACATTGGAATAAAAATCATTTTGTTGTCGTTTATAAAATTGATAAAAATAACAAAGTATACATATCAGATCCCAGCTACGGACTGATCACCTACACGAGGGAAGAATTCATCAAATTCTGGATCGGGGAAAATGCCAATGAAAATACAGAAGAAGGAATTGCGCTTATCCTGGAAACGACACCGTCATTCTTCCAGACCGAATTTGACAACGAAGAAAGTAAAGCCAGCTTTTCTTTTCTCTCCAAGTATCTCTTTAAATACAAGTCACTTGTTATTCAGCTTGCTGTAGGATTATTGGCAGGAAGTTTACTTTCATTGATTTTCCCGTTTCTTACCCAAAGTATCGTAGACGTCGGGATACAGAATCAGGATATTAATTTCGTCTATCTTGTCCTGCTTGCCCAGGTCATGCTCTTCCTCGGAAGAATGGGAATAGAAACCATCCGAAGCTGGATTCTTCTTCACCTTTCGGCCAGAATCAATATTTCCATCATTTCCGATTTCTTTATCAAACTGATGAGACTCCCTATCAGCTTTTTTGATACAAGAATGACCGGAGATATCATGCAGAGGATCAATGACCACCACAGAATAGAACAGCTTCTTACAAGCTCTTCACTGAATACGTTATTTTCACTGGTCAACCTGATTATCTTCAGTATTGTTCTGTTGCTTTATGATTACAGGCTTTTCGTCGTGTATCTTGTAGGGGCCATATCCTATATCGGCTGGATTACCTTTTTCCTAAAAAAAAGAAAAGAACTTGATTACAAAAGATTCTCTCAGGTTTCCCAGGAACAAAGTAAGGTTATAGAACTGATCAACGGGATGCAGGAGATCAAAATGCATAATGCGGAAAAGCAGAAACGATGGGACTGGGAATTTCTTCAGGTAAAATTATTTAAAATCAGAATAAAATCTCTCTCATTAGAGCAATGGCAATCGGTGGGAGGTAACTTTATCAACCAGATGAAGGATATCCTGGTGAGCTTCCTTTCTGCCAAACTGGTTTTAAGCGGAAACCTGACGCTCGGGATGATGCTTTCCGTGCAATATATCATCGGACAGCTGAACAGCCCTCTTCTACAGCTTATCGACTTTATCAAGCAAACTCAGGATGCCAAGATCTCCCTTGAAAGATTGGGGGAAATTCATGATAAAGAAGACGAAGAAGATAAGAATGAACAGTATGCTATGGAGATTCCTCAAAAAGATATTGAGATCACTGATATGTCATTCAGATATATCGGATCTGATGTTCCAGTTTTTGAAAACCTGAATCTTACCATTCCTTATCAGCAAACTACAGCGATTGTAGGAGCCAGCGGAAGTGGAAAAACGACATTACTGAAGCTTCTGATGAAGTTTTACGATCCCAATCAGGGCGAAATTAAAATCGGAAATACCAACCTGAAAAATGTTTCCCCAAGGTTTTGGAGAGATCATTGCGGAGTGGTAATGCAGGAAGGCTATGTATTTAATGATACGATAGCCAATAATATTGCTGTGGGCGAAGATCATATTGATAAACAAAAACTGAGACGTGCCGTAGAAATTGCCAATATCAAAGAATTTATCGAAAGTCTTCCGTTAAGCTACAATACCAAGATCGGAAATGAAGGAGTCGGGGTAAGTGGAGGACAAAAACAAAGACTCTTTATCGCAAGAGCCGTTTACAAATCTCCTGAATATATTTTATTTGATGAAGCAACATCAGCATTGGATGCCAACAATGAAAGGGTCATTATGGAAAACCTTGAACAGTTCTTTAAAGGTAAAACAGCAGTAGTCATTGCTCACAGGCTTTCTACGGTAAGACATGCCGACAAGATCATTGTACTGGATAAAGGAAAAGTAGTAGAGGAAGGCAGCCATGCAGAACTGGTAGACTTACGGGGAGAATATTACAGACTTGTAAGGAACCAGCTTGAATTAGGAAATTAATCCATATCCCAATGATCGGTACAGGAAAATTTAAAACTGTTATTTAGTATGAAAAATTTAAAAAAATTTCCAGAAAAAATTTGGTTTTTGTCAGTGGAATAATAATTCCGGACAGAAATTGCCATGTATTGTAGTGTCCTGGCAGTTGGATGCGGACATTTCTCCACCATCATGGTATGACGGGAATTACCCATTTGCTTAATTTTATTTTAGAAAAATGAAAGAAGACGTTTTAGACAATATTCAACTCCGCTCAGAAAGCGTACAGGATATTCTTACCCAGCCTCCACATTGGATGATACGCTGGGGAAACACCATTATATTTATTATTCTTCTGCTTATCCTGGCCATGAGTTACATCATAAAATACCCGGAATTTGTACCGGCTCCTATTATTGTGACTTCTCAGAACCCTCCTGAGAAAATAGAAGCAAGAATCAGTTCCAAAATTGAAAAAATATTCATTAAAGACCATCAGAAGGTCAAAAAAAATGAAGTATTGATGGTGATGCAGTCTGCTGCAAACTATAAAGACATCCTGGAATTGAAAAAAATAGTTGATTCTACCGCACCTAATCACTTATCATCCTTCCCGCTTTCCCGGGCTTCAAGATTTAAGCTTGGAGAGCTCCAGGGTGAATATAACAGCTTTGCCAAAGCATTTCAGGATGAAGAGCTATTTACAAGGCTACAACCCTATGCACCCGAAAATCTGGCAACGAATCAGAGCATTTCGGAATATAAGGTCAGAATGGCTACTTTAAAACAACAGAAAAACCTTGAATCATTAAAGTATGATCTTACCAAGAAAAACTTTAACCGATCTCAGGAGCTTTTCAATCAGGGGGTCATTTCCGCCATGGAGCTTGAAAACGAAAAGATCAAATATCTTCAGGCCCAACAAAACCTTGAAAACATTAATATTTCCATATCTCAGGCAGAAGAAGGAATGTCGAATCTTAACAAGACAAGGAGCGGAACTGCCATTAATACGGAAAAAGACAGAATTACATACTCATCGCAGACCTTACAGTTGTTTGAACAGCTTCGAAAGTCCTTAAAACAGTGGGAGCAGAATTATCTCGTCATATCATCTACGGATGGTATGGCAAGTTTTCAACAGTTTTTTGGTGAAAATCAGTTTGTAAAAAGCGGTGAGCCTATCTTATCTATTCTCCCGGAAAATAAAGAAAAATTAGTAGGCAGGATGTCTGTTCCTACTACAAATTCCGGAAAGATCGTTCCGGGAGAAAAAGTACTGATCAAACTTGATAACTACCGTTTCCAGGAATATGGGATCATAGAAGGAAAAGTACAGAATATATCCCTTATCCCGGATGAAAAGGGAAATTATTATGTAGATGTTATACTGCCAAAAGGATTAAAAACAAGCTACAACAAAACGCTTACCTTTGATAAAGAGCTTAGGGGCAGTGCAGAAATCGTAACACAGGACCTAAGGCTTATCGAAAGATTTTTCTATCAGATCAGGAAATTACTCGGCTACCAATCCTGATAAAGACCGTAACAATAAAATGCAAACCGCCTCATTGTGGAGGCGGTTTATTTTTTTAGGTTTAATAGTCAAATATAGTTGGTATAATTCTTTGTAACACCGATTATTACTGATCATATAGAAAGTTTATTGAACTTTGTTTCAATAAACTTTCTATATGCCTGAAAATTCAAAAAAAATCGTTGTTGGAGTTGCAGTAGTCTGGATGTGATTTCTTGGGGGAAACAGAATAATAAGCGTCGTTTTAAATGTAAAAATTGTGGCATTTATTTCACTTCTGAAAATAAATCTGTGAGTTTAAAGAACAAAGAGATTTGGTTTAAAAAATGGATTATCGGAAAGCAAACTTATGAACAGATTTCAGACGAATCCGGATATTCAGTCAGTACTCTTCAGCGGTATTTTAACACAATGCTCGGCAAAGCTCCCAAGCTAACTTACAGCCAGAACAAGGAGGTTTATCTGCTGATTGATGGTACTTATTTTTCCAATGAAATTTGTCTTGTTGTCTTCAGAGACAATGTTTTTAAACAAACACAACTCTACAGAATTACAGATGGAGAACATTATGAAGAGATGAAAGAAGATTTGGAAAACATTCTGAATTTGGGAATTAAAATTGGAGGAATAACCTGCGATGGCGATAAATCATTACTCAAGGCCATTCGTAAAGCCTGCCCGAAAGTTCCTGTTCAGCGATGCCTGGTTCATATTCAGAGAATGTGTAAAATATGGCTTTCTGCTTACCCGAAATCAAATGCTGGTTTTGAACTCCGTGAAATCGTTTGCAAACTTCACTTTATTGATAATGAATTAAAAAAACAATATTGGATAAAAGAATTCCTAGATTGGTTCGAAAAGCACAAAGATTTTTTAAACGAAAAATCATACAGCCTAGAAACAGGATGATACTGGTACACCCACAAAATGGTGAGAAGATGTTTTTCTGTTATCAGAAAGGCCTTACCAAATATGTTCACTTTCCTACAAAATCATAAAATCCCTAAAACAACGAATGGAATAGAGTCTTTCTTCGGACATCTAAAAGGGAATCTTAACATTCATCGAGGACTTACTAAAAGCCGAAGAAAAAAGTTTATACAATGGTATCTTTTCTACAAAAACAAAAAAAAATGAAGGTTTTTTTAGCCATAAAGCTGTTCCAATAATCTATGAAAAAAAGGATGGCAAAAACCATCCTTTTAAACTATTGTTTACAGCATTGATTGTATTGCTGATGAGTTGCTCCTCAGCATTGCTCATTTCCTCTTCCTATCAACTGCAAAATATTACGAATTATTTTTCTAAAAAACACCAACTATTTTTGACCACATTACCTTTTTTTATAAAAAGTAAATCCCCAATTTTTGCATCTGATCCCATGCATCTGATATTTTAATCGGCATTATTTAAAAGCAAAAATCCGTAAAATGTTTTTTAGTAAACATAGTACGGATTTTTTTATTGTAGCGAAGACGGGAATTGAACCCGTGACCTCAGGGTTATGAATCCTGCGCTCTAACCAACTGAGCTACCTCGCCGTTTTGGTGGTGCAAATATAGAAAATATATTTTAACCACCAAAATTATTTTAGCTTAAAATATTCCAAAACATCCCCCACATGGTCTGGTTTGCTGATTATCTTATTGTTAGAATCTACAATAAAATAGGTAGGAGTTGCATGAACATTGTACGTATCTATGTAAGAACTGTTCCATCCTCTCAATTCTGAATCATTGACCCAAGGAAATGCTGCGATCTTGCTCGTATAAGAATTTTTATCCACATCCAGAGATAAGGCAATAACCTGAATATTTTTTGTTTTAAGATCATTATATTTTTCCAAAAGCTTCGGAAGTTCACTTTCGCAATGAGAGCAGGTAGATGACCAGAAAACAATCACCTTTTTATCTGCTTTTATATCATGTAAAGATTTCGCTGTAGTGTTAGTGGCTGACTGGAACTTATTATTAGGAAAAACAGCACCTATTTCAACGTTAGCATTAGATTTCAATGTAGAAGCAAGCCTGTCGTTGATCGTACATTTAAGGTTCTTGGCAAGTGTCAGGTATTTGCTTTTGAATTCGTCCATCTGATAAACATCAAAAATATCGATCAGTTCTGACAGAACAGTCTGCCCTCTTGGAGTTTCAACTTTCAAACGGTCTAAAAGTTTATCTACAGAACCGGTAACATTGGTATTCCCTCCTGAGTTAAGATAAGCAACCAATACCGGTCTCAATAATGAAGAGCTTTCCAGCATATCACCGGATTTGTCCAGAAAGTTGACTATTTCGTCCTGATTTATTTTTTTGGATTGATCAGACTGATTTCCTAAAAACTTGCTGTAATTGGTATTATAATAGGCTATGAACGGATGCTTTGCCGCATCAATAGAAGTAGAGGTACCGGAAAGCCTGTCGATCTCTGTTTTCAGCGCTTTTCCGAAATCAGTATTGTCTTTGTAATATTCTTTGATCTGAGCCAGCGCCGGGAGGATAAGCTCTTTCTTTTGTGAGCCCTCCTGCTGTTTGCTCATCAATTCATTCGCTTCATCCAGATAGATGACATCTTTAACTTTATTATTCTGGATGTCCAGTTTAAAGTTTACATTTTTATTCTCAGAAATGAAGCTTACTGTATTATTGGATCCCGGGAAATAGACTTTCATCATTCCCATATAGTTAGTCGGATATTTAAAAGTCCATGTATTATTTTTACTTTGTTCTTTTGTAACAATAATATCTTTTGAACCGTTTAATGTATATAGAATGGCATCCTGATCTTTAAATTCTGCCGGAGTCTGAACTGTGACTGTAAATTGAGCCTGCAAAGCAAATGCAGCTAAAACTGCAGACAATGTATAAATCTTTTTCATAAAGTAAAAATAAAAAAACTCTCTGACTAATCAGAGAGTTTGCTATTATTTTAATAAAATTTTATGCTTTTTGACTTTTATACTTTTTAGTAAAGAATACGATAAACATAATTGCGATCACTGAAAGTGCATAAACATACATGTCAATTGGCGAAGATGGTGCTCCTGTACCGTCACCACCACCACCTCCTCCTCCAGGGATTGGTGGAGCTGCCTGAACATATAGTATTGCAGCAAAAAGAAAAAGAACGTATGTTAATTTATTAATAGTTTTCATATTTGTTTATTTTAAGATTTTAGTATTAACAGTTTCACCCTTATCAGAAACGATTTTTACAACATATGAATTTTTAACAGAGCCATCAAGCTCGATTACAAAATCCCTGGATGCATCAACCGCTTTTTTAGAGATTACCAGTTTACCGCTCATATCATAAACTTCAATATCTGCCTTCTTCCATTTTGGATCAAATCTTACAATATAATTTGTAATTGATGGATCGTATACCACCAATGTTCTTGAAGGCGTTACTACTTTTTCTTCTTTTTTCGCTAAGGTAGCATCATTAGGTGCTCCATAATATAAATTAGCTTCATCTCCTGTAACAGTGACTACCTCTCCCTGTTTAGCTTCTATCAGATTTCCGTTAGCCGCTTTGTAGTAGAATCCAATTCCAGAAGAAAGCTGATGAGCACCTGCAGGGATTAACACTGCATTTTCTCTGATCTCGAATTTATATTTTTTAACTTTATCTACATGGTAATTTACCAACATAACATTCTTACCCTGGAAATTACTTTCATTCGCTTCATTAATATACAACCAATAGTTTGTATAATTATTATCATACCCTCCGTTCAGTGATTCTTCAAAAGTACCAATCATATTTTTACCTGCAGAAGCCTGAACAGTTGTTGCGACAGATGTCTGATGTCCCGTTGTTGATTCAGGAGACACTACGTAGTATGTTCTTGAAATTTCTTTTCCATTAGCATCAAGACCAATAACACCAAGCTGTTTGATGGTACCTTTACCAGTCTTTTGAGTAGTCCTAGCTGCTGTTACATTATAATCAGTACCTTCAGCTCTGGCAGTTTCCTTAAACCTTCTTAAAGTATTAAAGTTTAAAGTTTGGAGCGTATTATCTCTCAACTTTATTTTGAAAGTCTGCATAGGTTTAATAACGACCAAATCTACGTCTCCCACCGGAGCTACACCGTTACCTGTAGGCTGATATGTTACAACTTTAGAATCGGTTGCATATGTAGACCCTGTTGGCAAAGTGTGAATAGTACCTGGATCATACTGAACTCCCCAAATATTTGTTACTGCATTTCCATCCGATATTCCTCCTTCGTCATATCCGATTTTAGATAAATCAATATTAGTAAGGAATGGATTTCCGAACTGGTACCAGTTTTTACCAAATGTTCCGGTCCATGGGCTTGCTGTAAATTCAAATAAGTCGTCAAGATATGTATTATATTTTTCGTTATAGGCATTATTATTATTACCATTAACTCCAAAATTTACATTTCCTGCATTCTGTAGGTTTGTAGCACTAGCAAATTGTGCATAAGGTGCTCCGTTAACCGCAAAAACATCTCCTGAAGCAGGTGCACTTGGATTCCAATCATTATTTGTAACTTTCAGCATGTAGTCACCAGAACCATCGATGGTAGTAGTTGCTAAATTTGTAAAGTGATCGGATACTGCATTAGTATTGTGCCATTTCAAAATTGGATTACTGTATCGTCCAGTATTGAAAGTTTTACCAAGTTCAGTAGATAAAGAACTTAATGCTTTACCATGGAAAGGTAAGGCAATGTGTTGGAAATAATTACCATTCCCCTGGCTTGTAGTTCTGTACTCTTTAGTTACAATACCAGTAATGTTGGATTGGGATAATCCGTCAATGTACAATTGGCCGTAAGTAGAAGTAGCAAAACTCGCCGGAGTATTTAGCCTCAAAACAATATTCCCACCATCAGTTTTATCTGCACCTCCGGCATCAATTGTTTTAAAAGCATCTGCGGTTGTACCTACAACCATCATGTTTCCGTGCAAATCCAAAAGACCATTACCTCTTGTCTGCACACCACCACCGCTATAAACTAGGGTGCCTTCGCTCACATACATATTAGCGTTAGTGTCTACGTGACATAAAACATTCTGCGCCTGAACAGAATAGCTAACGGCTAAAAGACCTATAGCAAATAAACTTTTTCTCATTGTATAAATTATTTGTGTGTTAATACAATCTTCACCCGCAAAGGTATTATTTTTTTCTTAAAAAAAAAAACATTTTATCTATTAATCAAAATATTATCTTCTGTTAATATAATTTCCTTTTCCTCTCCGATTGAAAACATATAGTCTTCCAAAACTTTTTCCGTGGTACCTCTAAGCCCTCTGGCGCCCAATCCTTTTTCAATAGTTTCTTCAACAATTCTTTCAATTGCCCCGTCGGTAATTACCAAATTCGTGCCATCCATTTTGAAAAGTTCCACAAATTGGTTCACAATTGAATTTTTAGGCTCTTTCATAATTCTTACCAGCGTCTCTTTTGTGAGTTTATCGAGGTAAGTGATGATTGGAAATCTTCCCAAAAGTTCGGGAATTAATCCGAAAGAACGAAGATCAATCGCATTAATATTTGTTAATATATATTCGTCTTCATCTGTCTTATTGATTTTTTCAGAGCTGAAACCAATAGCCTGTTTGTTCATTCTTCTTTCAATAATCTCCTTGATACCGTCGAAAGCTCCTCCGGCGATAAACAGGATATTCTGTGTATTGACCTGGATATATTTCTGATCCGGATGTTTCCTTCCTCCCTGTGGTGGTACGTTTACAATACTTCCTTCCAGCAGCTTCAGCAACCCCTGCTGCACCCCTTCTCCGGAAACATCTCTGGTAATACTTGGGTTATCTGATTTTCTTGCGATCTTATCGATTTCATCAATGAAAACAATTCCTTTTTCTGCCTTTTCCACATCATAATCTGCTACCATCAATAGCCTTGAAAGGATACTTTCAACATCTTCCCCTACATATCCGGCTTCTGTCAGAATAGTAGCATCCACGATACAGAAAGGAACGTTAAGCTCTCTGGCAATAGTTTTAGCCAGCAGGGTCTTTCCTGTCCCCGTCTCACCTATCATAATGATATTTGATTTTTCAAGCTCTACTTCTCTGTTTTCATCCTGAGCGTGAAGCAATCTTTTATAATGATTGTACACGGCTATCGAAAGCTGCTTTTTAGCCTGATCCTGCCCGATCACATACTGATCAAGAAATTCCTTGATCTCTTTCGGTTTTTTAAGCTCATCCATACTGTCCGCAGGAGAATATCCTGTTTTGGAAGCGCTGTCTTTCACAATAGCATGTGCCTGCTCTATACAATTTTCACAAATAAAACCATTCTGCCCGGAAATCAGCATCTGCACTTCATTTCTTTTTCTGCCGCAGAAAGAACATTGGTTGGAATTCATATTATATAATAATGTAGTACGTTAAAGAAAATCGTAAAAAATTACTTTTTTACGATTTTCTGGTTTTTAAGAATTAATAATTGAGTTTTGAATCTCTGTATATTCTTCGTTCGTTAATTTTAATCTTTCATTTCTAAAGTTCATGTCTTCCATCTTGTTCAAAGGGATCAGATGGATGTGGGCATGAGGGACCTCCAGCCCTACTACCGCTACTCCTACTCTTACACATGGAATCGCAGTTTTGATCTTCTTGGCTACCTCCTGGGCAAATCCCCAAAGGTTTTTATATTCTTCACTTTCAAGATCAAAAATCAAATCCACTTCTTTTTTCGGAACAACCAGAGTATGTCCTTTCACCAAAGGCATTGCATCCAGGAATGCTATAAAGTTTTCATTTTCTGCAATTTTATAAGAGGGAATTTCGCCGTTGATGATTTTTGTGAATATAGTGCTCATTTTATCAGAAGTTAGAGGTTAGATATTAGAAGTTAGAAATAGAAAGGGAGTACCAGACTATAGTGAGATGTCTAATACTTCGAATGACAGTTTGTTTCCGTTAGGTAACGTAATTTCTGCCGTTTCACCTATTGCTTTACCTAAAAGTCCCTTGGCGATCGGTGTATTTACAGAAATTCTTCCTGTTTTAAGGTCACTTTCGTTATCCGGTACCAATGTAAATACCTGCTCCTGCTTAGTCGCATTGTTTTTAAGTTTCACTGTTGTTAAAATAGAAACCTTTGACGTATCTAATTGGCTTTCATCTATAATTTTAGAAGTAGAAATAACATCTTTCAGCTTGGAAATTCTCATTTCAAGCATTCCCTGAGCCTCTTTAGCCGCATCATATTCTGCATTTTCAGACAAATCTCCTTTGTCTCTTGCTTCTGCGATCTGCTGAGTAATTTTTGGTCTCTCCACAGTTTCTAACTGTTCCAGCTCAGCTTTCATTTTCTCTAGGCCCTCCTTAGTTACATAGCTTGCCATAATTTTCAAAATTTAGTTTTAGTATAAAAAAATAATCCGACATTTGCCGGACAATGTTTTCGTGTTGTAATCGTTTAATTTTTACAAATATATAAAAATTTAAATTGAAATGAAAAAAACTTTTTCAATCTTATCTATTTTCACCTTATTGATTTTCAGCAATTTAACCATAAACTCGTGCGGAAGCAGAGAAGATACCGTGAACTGCTTTCCCAATAGTCCTATCAATGTAACGATCAATCTAAATACCATGCCGTCCTATAATGCATTGAATTATGACAATGGCTGGGTATATGTAGATCAGGAACAATCAGGAACAAGAGGGCTGATCGTTGTACGTGTTGGAAATTCATTTAAAGTATATGACCGTAATGCCCCTCATCTATGTCCGGACAACGACACTACTCTTGAGGTAAAAGACAATATTGCGATCATATGCCCAAAGGATAACACAAGATGGATCTTAAGGACCGGCCAGCCGGAAGCTGGCGGAAAAACATCTCTCCCTCCCAAAACCTATCCTTACAATTATGATCCGGCAAGCAAAACTTTAAATATTTATTATTAGAAATAAAAATGAAGATCGTTATACAAAGAGTCTCTAAAACCAGTGTAAAGGTAGACGGCAAAACTGTAGGTGAAATAGGGAAAGGATTAATGCTGCTGATAGGTATTGATGAAAATGATGAAAAAGCAGATGCGGACTGGCTTGTACAAAAGGTATTAAATCTAAGGATCTTTGGGGATAAAGATGACAAACTTAATCTTTCTGTAAAGGATATTTCAGGGGAAATTCTTTGCATCAGCCAATTCACATTAATTGCAGACTACAAGAAAGGAAACCGTCCCTCCTTTATCAAAGCGGCTAAACCGGATAAAGCCGTTCCATTGTTTGATTATTTTAAAGATGAAATAGCAAAATCCGGACTCAAAACCGAAAGCGGAATCTTTGGTGCGGATATGAAAGTGTCCCTGATTAACGATGGCCCTGTCACCATTGTCATGGATTCCATTACAAAAATGTGATCTTACATAGATAGACATGATATTACTGTCTATGCCATTAATTCTCCTGATCAAGACTTAAATTCACGGTTATATAGCCTTTTCTGATAGAAATTGAATATAAAACCATAAAAAGAAAAACTATGCAAAGGATAATTAATAGAATATATTTAAAAAGAAAAGGGAAAATTTAATATCAATCACATACAAAACAAACAAATCAGCAAAAAATACAACATATTTAAAATAATTAATACTATTTATTTATATTCGTTTTGGAAATTCATAACAAAAAACCAAAACATTTATGAAAAAAATTATTTTATTAATTCTATTTTGCAGCATTGCAACATTTGGCCAAAACAGAAAAAATCAGTTTCAATTACAAAAAGATTCAGATTCCCATACCCTGTATGTATGTTTCTCCAAAGAATTTAATAGTCAAGATATAGTAAAGCAGATTTCACTTCAAAACCCGGAATTTGCCAAATTTATAAAAGAGAATGGAGTTTCTTTTGTCCATGGTCTTGAGCTGAATGACCGAAAACTGGATGAGATGCTTGAAAACAGCAAAAGAAACAAAAATTCAGGTGAGTCTATTCAAAAACTCAGACGCATCTATAAAGCTCAAATCCAAAGAAACGACAATGAAAGCATTCTAAAATTGGCTGAGGGTTTTGAAAAATTCAAAGAAGTAGAATATGCTTCTATTATAAGCAATACACCTATAAAGCCTCCGTTTACCAGCGCTTTTATTATAACCCCTGATCTTGAAGCCCTCCAATCTTATTTGACAGACGATCCTGGAATCAATGCCAGTTATGCATGGTCAAAGGGAATAACGGGGCAAAATGTAAGAGTGAGAGATGTGGAATATGGTTTTCATAAAACTCATGAAATGCTTGTTGACAGAGACATGATTCAAATGGAAAACCTACCTTTACCGGATTCATTAACAATCCCTACCAGCTCTTATTATAATTTCAGGGATCATGGTACTGCAGTGATGAGCATCATGGGTTCTGCCAAAGATAATATGGGCATATCCGGAGCAGCCTATAATGCTACGGAAATGAAAGGTTTTCTGGAATGGACAGCAAATTCTTATGACAGAGTGGCCGCCGTTACCAGATCGATTGATGCTTCTCAGGCAGGAGATATCATCCTTTATGAAATGCAGACCGGCGGTATAAATTCTACCGAAACAAATCCTAATTACGTACTTGCAGAATATGAAAACCTCATCTGGGATCTCACAAAAGCTGCTACAGATTCAGGGATCATTATCATTGCAGCAGCAGGAAACGGCAATCAGAACCTTGATGCTCCTTCATATGCTCCATATAATGCCAGGGGAAACAGTGGAGCAATTGTTGTAGGAGCCGGAAGTAACACGACTCAACATTCAAAATTATCATTTAGTACCTATGGTTCAAGAGTTGATGTACAAGGTTGGGGAATGGGTGTTTTGTCTGCCGGCTATGGAGGATGGGCTAAATATGACAATGATAGTAACAGAACCTATACCATGTTCAGTGGTACAAGTTCAGCAACCCCGATTGTAGCTTCTGCAGCCATATTACTTCAGTCTTATTATTTCCAGATTACCGGCGGGTATATGACTCCATCAGCGATGAAAAGCCTTCTGGTGAATACCGGAATTCCTCAAGGAGGAAACCTGAGCACTAAAATAGGGCCATTACCCAACGTTAAAGCAGCTATACTCCAATTGGAAGCCGCAACGCTTTCAGTAAAAAATACCTCTTTGAGCCCATTACAACTTGAAATTTATCCTAACCCGGCTTCTCATTATATATCCATAAAAAGTAATGAAAAAAAGGACATTAATTTTGAGATTATTAATATGACCGGGCAAGTCGTTTCAAAAGGCTCTATTTCTCCTGACAAAAAACTGGATATTTCCCATTTGGTGAAAGGCACCTACATTTTCAATGCTACCGAAGGTTCACGAAGAGTCATTGAAAAATTCATAAAACTATAGCTTCATAGCCAGGCGAAAAGAGTTATCTCACTTTTGAATATTATAAAATATATCTTTCCAAAACCTCGCAGATTAAAAAAACTGTGAGGTTTATTTATATAATAGTACTTACAGAAAATTATAGTTATTATTTTTAAAATAAACTCACAAAAATGTGATTTGTTTTCATTTTATTATTATTTTTGATAAAACTTAAACTGATTCACAACCATTTAACAAAAATAATATGAAAACAAAAATCAATCTTTTAGCATTACTTATCTTCTGTGCATCCCTTTCATTCGGGCAAAATCAATCTGGCAAGTCTAAGCAGGACAATGATCAGAATGCTATAGTATATGTATGTTTTTCAAAAGGCATCAACTCCGAAAAAGCAGCATTCAGCAGAAATTCTGATCTGGAAAGATTTACAAGGGAAAATAAGATCTCATTTACGTATGATCTGGGCTTTACAGACAGTAAGCTGGACGAAATGGCAAGAAACAGCAAAGCCAATGGCAACTCCACCGAATCTGTGGAAAAGCTGAAACGGATTTTCAAGGCCAACCTTCCGTTACAAAACGAAGAAGCCACTCAGAAGCTTGTCCGGACCCTCGAGAGATTCCCTGAGGTAGAATATGTATCTGTAATGAGCAATGTTCCGATAGAACCTCCATTGGTAAATATGTTTGTCGCCACTCCCGACCTGGAAAGCCTGCAGACCTATCTGAACGATAATCCTGGAATCAATGCAAAATATGCCTGGTCAAGAGGAATCACAGGACAAAATATAAGGATTCGTGATGTAGAATACGGCTTTTACAAAACTCATGAAATGCTGGCCAACCAAAATTCTATACAACTGGAACCAGGATATACTCCCAATGCCGGACTTTCAGGCAATAATTACCGTGACCACGGAACAGCTGTTGTCAGTATATTAGGTTCGGTAAAAGACAATATCGGCCTTTCAGGGGCAGTCTATAACGCCTCTGACATAAAAGGATATATGGAATGGACCACTGTAGGCTACAACAGGGCTTCTGCCGTAAGCCGTTCGATCAACGCGTCTCATGCCGGCGATATTATTCTGTATGAAATGCAGACAGGCGGGAAAGACGGTCAGTATTGCCCTGCTGAATATGACAGTGTAATCTGGGATCTGACTAAAGCTGCTACTGACTCCGGAATTATTATCATTGCCGCTGCCGGTAATGGAGACCAGAACCTTGATGATCCTTTCTATACAGCCTACAGGGCAAGGGGAAACAGCGGGGCTATTATTGTGGGAGCAGGTTCTCCCAACACTACCCACTCGAAGCTGAGCTTCAGCACCTATGGAAACAGAGTGGATGTACAGGGCTGGGGAAGCAGTGTAATGGCTGCAGGATATGGATCTTACGCTAAGTATGATAACGATAATAACAGAACTTACAACTATTTCAGCGGAACAAGCTCAGCAACTCCTATAGTGGCTTCTGCCGCAGTACTGATCCAGTCTTTCTATTATCAGAATACCGGGCAGTATTTAACTCCGGCTGCGATGAAAAACCTTTTAGTTTCTACAGGAATTCCTCAGGGTGGCACCGTTACTGGACAAAAGATCGGGCCCCTGCCTAATGTAAAAAATGCCATATTACAGCTGGAAAGTGGATTTTCCGGTACAACGAAAAGCCTTCCTTCTTTGGAAGCCAAGATTTACCCTAATCCTTCCAGCAGCTATATAGCGATCCAAAGTAATGAAAATAAAAAACTTGATGTTGAAATCATTAATCTTCAGGGAAGAACCGTTATCAAAAGTTCTGTTGTATCTGATGAAAAAATAGATATTTCACAACTGCCGACAGGTCAGTACATCATCAACATTAATGAAGGAGCAAGAAGAGTTGTGGAAAAATTCACCAAACGATAATAAAATAATTACCATTCTGATAATGTAATTTCAGCTCTTTAATGGTCTAAAACAGCAGTATCATTAAAGCTCCTCTCAGAACTGTTTCTGAAAGGAGCTTTTCTTTATAAGTTTTATAAAAATTAATTCGCAGGAACACTGTTGAAGTTAAGAGCAACTTTAATGTTCATGTCAGAAGACGTCTGATTTTTCAGTTCATAAACTGTTCTTACAGTCAGGCCTGAGCTTTTTACGATTTCATCCAGAAAACCGGTATCATTAAGGTCAAGATTCAGGCTGGAAGAATTTGTAGATATATTGGAACGTGATGCCACCAGTCTCTCTCGTGTTCCATTGGACGAAACATATATTTTAACGGTTTTGAATGCACTTAAATCTCCTCCCGACGGAGATGCTACAGAAATTTTAGCATCGGAGATTCTTACATCTTTGATCTTTGCATTATTATTTCCTCCGAACCAGGTCTGCACATTGGTAGCGGTTGCCGTAGAAGAAACTTCTTTATCTGCAGGCACTCCTGTAGACACCAAAACATTCGTAGTGTATGGAAAGGTATTCTGAACGAGCGACTGTACGGTTCCGCAACTTACAAGTACAGCTGAAGCGGCCATTGCTGTTAGAACTATATTTTTCATAATGTTAAATTTTAAACTTCAGGATATAGTTTGCAGAAACTGTACCAAATTGTACCGATCTTATTCGACACTTACTGTAAAGCTTCCTTGGGTATTACCCGAAGCCATATTACTTTTCCCGATGATCAGCCATACTTCACCTTTCCCCGGAGTTTCATAAGTAATATCTCTTCCGAAAGGACCATCATAGTCTCCGTTGGGAAGCTTTATCTGATTGAAACGGATATTAAAGTCTTTTTCTTTGGTTGAAATTTTCGCTTTGATATTCGGCTGGTCGTAATGGGTCAGCTTCAAAACCAGTTCCTGATCATCCTTCGTAAACTCTTCTCCTAATGTAAAAGGAAGCTGAGAGGCATCAGCTGTTCTTATAATCTGACCTTCCTTTTCGTTTCTCATCACGCCCTTCCGTAGCACTTCTTTAGTGGCAGGAGCATTGTTAATGATTGAATCTTTTTTTCTCAATGCAGCAGAATCTGTCTTATAAACGGAATCGGGCATTTCTGTTACGACTGTAGAATCCTTACCGGAACCTTCAGGTACACTCGCTTCTTTTTTGCAGGAAATAATAATCAATGGAATTAACAATAAGCTTTTTTTCATAATAATTAAATTTAAGAATATACCAAAGTTACATTCTGTTAGATGTTGGGTCTAATAAATGCTAAAATTGTTCCAACTCTATTCCGCTACCTGTATTTCAGGCTGTACTCCGCTTTTTGATACAGCTCCGTAACCAATTTTTGATTATATTATTGAACGGTTTGATAATAAAGGATCTTTGAAAGGAAGGTCTTGGATCTTTCATCCTTTATTTTATCCTGTATGCTTTTTTTAAGCTTCAGGTCATTCTTTTCACTGGCATATTTCAACAGATATTTTTCATTGAAATTGATCGAAGTGAAGTGATAATCTGCTATAAAATCTTTACGTTTCATATTCTGAGAGGTAACAAACCCTCCCCAGTTGATATAGCTGCAGATCAGGATGATTCCATAAAGATACCATACCATTGTATTGAACAGAAATACATTTCTTTTTTTCTTTTGAATTTTAATGAATGTCAAAACAAGCCCGATCAGAGATAAAATCAGAAAGGCAAAAACACCGAGCCTTTTATAGGTGAATCCATAATTCAGAATGTATTCATAATTTTTCACCGCAGCAGACAGTACAAGAACGGCATTCAAAATCAGCCAGACCTTGGCCAGCACTTTCAGCAGACCGGCTTTAGGATCGAAATTAAAACCGGCTTTGAAATAAAACATAATCACCAGAATAGCCATGATAATAGATATGATCACAGCATTCACCCTCTCATGGGTTTCTTCGGAAAGCTGAACCGGCGTTTTTGAAACTTCATAAAACTGTTCATAATTGTAAGTAATAATAAAAAATACGAGCAGAATATTAAGGCAAAGGAAAGAGATTACTCCACTTATTCTTTCCACATCGAGATCGAGGAAAGAATAGGTAGCCTTTGGAATCCTGGAATCTTTCTGAAAGTCATTATCCAAAACATGATGATTCTTATAAATCAGCCTTTCTACCGCATAATTCCAATAATTAAAGGCAATAAAGAACCCCAAAACGGAAAGACAGAATACCTGCCACAGGTTGATATCCAGCTCATAATCTGTAAAAAGAGCAGCAAAATGATCACTTCCCGCAGAATAGATCCCGAAAAAAACGGATACCAATACCAACGGTATCAGGAGAAAAGCCAGCGTCTTTTGCCACAGCCCGGAAACATTTCTTTTAGGCAGCCATCCATCAAAGTTGAAAAACCGGCATAATGAGGTAACACTGTTGACCATAAACACCGGAATCAGAAAAAGAATCTTAAGCTTCCTGTTCTTAGATTTATAACCGAGCAAAAGCAGTGAGCTTACTACAGCCAGGAAAGATGCAAAATCTCCATACCACGCAAATGCTATACCTGAGAATATACTTGTGGCAAAAAGAATGTACAGTGTTCTGGTCTTATTTCTTTCGGGAGTTTTCAGCAACGTTAGTACGGCATAGATGATTCCCAGAATTCCGAGGTTCAGTCCGATGTCCTGATCATAAAATACGATGACGAATATGATGGCTGTGAGGAATATATAGTGATGTGTTTTCATGAGATTTAAAGATTTAAAGATTAAGAGATTAAGAGATTGAGAGATTGAGAGATTAGGGAATTGGGAGGTTAGCAGAAATTAAAGACTATTGAGAGGCAGATTAAAATAACAGGAATATTGATATCTGATCAAACGATCCGGAAAATAGTCAGTAGGAATGATCTTTTTCCCGGCGGACTGAGTCTTATTTTTCTCATCAGATAAAGTTTTTAATGAAGTACAACAGTATCTTTCTGCTGGATGAAGTCTTTCACATGTTCAAAATTCTGCCATAAGAGCTCTTCAAAATCCCAATGATGAAAAGCCCTCATATTTTGCCCTTTCCTATAGGCTTTGATATAAATTTTCACATATTCAGGCAGGATCAGCGTTCCCAATACAATAGCAGCCAAAAGGTGAGCATTGAGCTTACCATTTCCCAGGAGAAGATACTGCATGGCGATTTCGTCTTCAAAATTGGTTCCGCAGCCGGTGATCAGATGATGTACATCGTGGTTTTCCATTTTGGGAATCATTGAAAATCCATGTTTCCTATAGAATTCTCCAAGCTTTCTTCCCAAAGAGTCTTCCTGAAATTCCAGCAGTTGTTTTTCGTTAAACTGCCATTGCCTTTTTTTCTTTTTAAAGTATTTTCTGTAAAGTTTTTGAGTCTTATCATACACAAAAAGCAGAAATTTAACCCGTATTTTTTTCATAGTGTATTTATTTAAAGAAGATTAATTCCTATTATGGCATAAAGAACAGCGATGGGTATATCGATCAGCAGGATACCGATCGCTTTAAGGCAGGTATCGAATTGAGACCTGTTCATAAAGCTATATACCAGAAGCCCCAGTATAACAGCCAGGTTTGATATCACCCCGAAAATAATCAGCATGTAGCCTGAAACAGCAAAACAATCATTCTTTGTCATCATATATCCGAAAAGACAAATATTACCTGCTAAAAAGCACAATCCGAATATGGATTTACTTAAATTCAAAATGTGTTGATCTTTCATTTATTTATGCTTGTGTTAAAGTAAAAACAGTAATTTCCGGACGTACCATAAATCTTATCTGAAAGGAATGTCCTATAGCCCGGTTGATATAAAGCATCCTTCCGTCTTCCAGATCAAACGCTCCCGATATATATTTTTTGTTCTTCACAGGGAGAACCGGTGTGATAATCCCCGGTATCCTGCATTGTCCGCCATGTGTATGCCCGCTCAGTATCCAGCCGTGATAGCCGTTCCATATATCCAGATCACAGGCATCAGGATTGTGGCAAAGAATAATGTTTGCTTTTGACGAGTCATAACTTCCCATCACTTTTTCAGGGGCGAAATTCGGCGACCACAGGTCTTCGAAACCGATAAAGTTTAATCCATGACTTTCTTTTTGATCATTATTCAGCATGGTGATCCCAAAACTTTCTAATATTGTGCAGATACTTTCAGCCACTTCAAGCTCTTTCCAGTTGATCCCATAATCATGATTCCCCAGAATTCCGAAGGTTTCCAGCTTTCCTAAAACAGCATGTTCCATTATTTTTTTAAGATCCTGTTTTTCTTCAGCGGTTCCACGATTAACGAAATCTCCCGTGTAGACCACAAAATCAGGACAATATTTCTGAGCTTCGCGGAAAGAGTCGATCAGGAAATTCCAATCGAAACGATCCCCGACATGTAAATCAGAGATCTGCATCAGTATTTTTCCTTCCAGCATCTGAGGCAGATTTTTTACAGGGAGTTTTCTTTGAACAAAATCAACCCAGAACGGCTCCACCTGCCATGAATACAGGGCAGGAAAAGCACCCAGGACAGAAACCTGCAATATTTTCTTTAAAAATGTTTTTCGATTCATCATTTCATAAATTTTCAAACAAAGAACTTTGAAATACAAAGTAAAATTTCAAAAAAATATAGGACTAGCGTCCCAATAATTTTTCAAGGGCGTTCAGATGTTCAGTAAAAGCCTGTCTTCCACTCTGTGTCACTCTATACGATGTTTTAGGTTTTTTACCTACAAATTCTTTTTTCACTTCAATATACCCGGCTTTTTCCAATGCATTGCTATGACTGGCCAGGTTACCATCCGTAATTTCCAGCAGGCCTTTCATTTCAGAAAAATCAACCCAGTCGTTGACCATAAGAACGGACATAATTCCCAGTCTTACACGGCTTTCGAATTCTTTATTAAGTTGGTTGATCCTGATCATTTTGTTATTATCTTATGTATTCTGAAATTGATTTGTTTTTTTAATCTTACTTATCCAAAAGTCACCCGTATAAACTGCTTCAATATATATATGGCTCCGATAGCGGTACTGAAGGACAAGAGTCCGATCCATACCGGCCAGGAACCCATTATTTCACTTTTTTTATCTGAATAAAAATCAGTAACATCCATCAGATAGAGCTTTTTACCCCTATTGGAATCCATCAGTTCTCCTTCTGTACTGAATTCTTTTACTTCATCTGTCCCCGTATCATAAGAAAAATACTTATTATCAAATGTTTTCCCTAAGATCAGACTGCCGTCTTCCTCAATTTTAGATACCAACGAAACAAAGTCCGGCCCGTTTTCTTTTCCAATTGAAGCTTGCTCCGGTATATCAATAAAGAGCAGCTGCCTGCTATTTTCCAAGGGAACGTACCATGCATCCCCAATCCCTATATCTACTTTTTTATTTGCTGCGATTACTGATGATCCGATGATCCAGCATATATAAAAAGTATAAAAACCCACAAATGGAGCAGTAAATGCCAATATTATTTTCCGCCTTTTACCTCCTCCTTTACTGATAAAATATGTCAAAGCAGAACCTATTACAGCACAGACAAGGCTTAAAATAAATATTGCAATAAGGTGCATCAGTATTACAAAACCTATTCCCATTATTTATATTTCTTATGCATGATCAATCCGTACACGATATGCAAAACTCCAAAACCAATCGCCCAGAAAAGCAATCCCCAACCCAGAAAGAAAAGGGACACCAATCCTAAAATGATTTCAAAATATCCCAGATATTTTACATCCGTTAATGTATACCGCTCGGCACTTACCAGAGCAAGACCGTAAAAGATCAATGTAGCCGGAGCAATGAATACAAAAAGGTGATGATAAAGAAGAGCCAGGCAAAAGAATCCTCCTGCTACCAAAGGCACTGCAAAGGTAATCAAAAGTCGCTTTGTAGTCGCATCCCAGATCTTCAAACCTTTCTTTTTACTTTTATTTGCAGTAAAAATATATCCGCTAAGGATTGCTGTCACCAAAATAGTGGCTCCAATGCATACAAGTTCTTTGACTAAAGCAGGTCCAAAAATATTTCTGTCCCCATCAAAGTAGCTGACCCCTTCTCTCTGTAAAACAAAATACACATAGGCAGCACCAATAATTGCTGCTAACCCTGCAACAACACCGGATAAACCGCTCAGTGAAATAAACCTTGAAGAGCGCTCCATCATAGAACGGATGTGTGACAAGTCTTCGTGATAGTTTTTTGATTCCATAAAAAGAACTTTGAATTACAAAGTTAAATATTTTTATGAACCGGCAAAATATTTTTTGAAAAAAATTGAAGGGCTTATCCGTTAGCTATAAAATAAAAAAGCCGCTGAACTCATCAACGGCCGGATATTTTAAAATTTCCGAAGGCTATTTCGCTCTCAGCTTTTCTTTAATGGACTCAATATTTTTCTTCGCAGAATCTTCAAGGATAAGGCTTGCGCTCATATGAATTCTCGCCGGCATCAGTTCATTGAAATGATCTGTTCCTTCCCATGATACCTTCTTGATCAATGCCAAAGCATCACTGCTTCTTGATGCCAAGGTCTGTAAAAACTTCTCAAGCTTCTCATCCATCTCCTGAATGCTGTCTGAAACAGAATGGTAAACATTATGCTGTTCCGCCCATTGTGCTGATCTGAAATCCGCATCAATAGCCATTGCAGAGAACTGTGATTTTCCAATCTTTCTTTCCACATAAGGGCCGATCACAAAAGGGCCGATTCCCAGATTAATCTCGGTAAGGGCTAAAGCTGAGTCTTTTGTCGCAAAACAATAATCGGCTCCACAAGCGATCCCTACTCCTCCACCGGTCGTTTTACCCTGAACTCTTACCACTACGATCTTTCCACAGTTTCTCATCGCATTCAGAACTTTGGCAAAGCCTCCAAAGAACTGTGTGGAAGCTGACAATTCTTCAATGGCTAAAAGCTCATCAAAGCTTGCTCCGGCACAAAAAGCCTTTTCGCCTTCACTTTTTACCAGGATGGCTTTCACCTCATCTTTTGCTCCTTCTTCCAGAATGGTCTGAGCCAGCTTTTCTAAAATTGCTCCCGGAAGAGCGTTACTTTTGGGAGTACCGAATGTAATTTCTGCAATATTATTTTTAATTTCTGATGCTACGAATTCGCTCATTTTTATTTTTATTGGATTCTTACAAAAATACTAAATACAGTGCTTCCGGAAAAGCTTAAAGAAGACAAATTACACCTTATACAGCTTCTTTTCTCTTAAAAATAGGTAGAAATACGGAATATTTAATTTGGTATTTTCTACGCTAGCATAGCCTTTCTATTAATCGTTCCTTTGACATAACAAAATAAAAACAGTAACGGCGGTATCCGAAAAGCCGGAAAACAGAGTAGGAAACCCAAACTAAAAAACTTATAATCATGGACGAATACATTGGAATCGTAAAATTATTTGCAGGAAATTTCGCCCCTAGAGGCTGGATGTTTTGTGACGGAAGCTTATTAAGAATTTCAACGAATTCGGCTCTGTTCTCAATTTTAGGAACCACCTACGGAGGAGATGGCATCAACACTTTTGCACTGCCCAATCTGAAAGGCCGCATGGCCATTGGAGCAGGGAATGTGAACTCCAGCGAATCTTATCCCCTGGGAGTCGTTTCCGGGACAACTCAAAATACTTTGCTGGCTTCAAATCTTCCAAGTGTAGGGGGTGGTTTTCAACTTAAGGTGGCTAACACGAATGCAAATACTTCTACTCCTACAGCAGCAGCCTCTATTGCTATCACAGGTAATCAGGTAGGAAGAGATTTTAATGCTGTGCCAAGTTTTGTTAATAATGCAAATCCTGATACGGTCATTAATGGCCAGAGCATTTCTTTTGTGGGGCAGAATTTACCCGTAAACAATATGCCTCCTTATCTCGGATTAAATTATATTATCTGCGTTGAAGGTATTTATCCGCCACGTAGTTAAACGATTCATACATCACCTAACATTTAAAACAAAAATCATGAAAAGCACTACTTTTTTTACCATCTGTAGCCTGCTCATTTCAATTTTTTCATTCGGGCAGACCAGTTCAGAGCATTTTGAGACTGAATCACACGGAAGTACAACCTTTACCGATAACGGCGTTATTTTCAATATCATTTCCCACGTAAGTGTTTTTGATATTCAGGCCAATTATCCCGGAACAGGCTGGAACGGAACCTCAATAGACAACAGATATATTGATAATTCCAATAATTCAGATTTTCCGCCATCCTTTAGCATTAAGACCACCTCTAATTTGTTTAAGGTAAACAGGTTCTGGATGTATCTTTCAGCACTGAATCTGGATCTCAATGTGGCAGGAACTCTTACAGTAACCGGAAAGCTCAGCGGAGTAACAAAGTTTACGCAAACAAAAACTACCGGGTTTGCAACAAGTTTAGGCAGCACCAATGGCTACACTCTGATTGACCTCACCAATTTAAATGGACAAAACTACTCAAACATTGTTATTGATGAGCTTCTTATCACTGCAAGCGGTGGATTCAGATATGTCGGTTTTGATGCCTTCACCTGGGTAAAAGACAGCAATCTCGTATTGGGCACATCAGAAGCTAAAGTTTCTCAGAAAGAAATAAGCGTCTATCCTAATCCGACTAAGGGACCTCTTACCATTCAAACGGAAAAAGGGACAGAAGTCAGCATTTATAGCCAGGAAGGTAAGCTGCTTAAAAGGATACAAACCCAAAAAGGCACTAACGAAACTGATATTTCAGAACTTCCCAAAGGGGTTTATTTTATCCGGACAGGAAATGAATCAAGCAAGATCATAAAAAACTAATATTAAAAAAGTTCACATTCATATTTGTTCTCATAAAGATTCTAATTTATGAATGCCCCAATCCCTTAGTAACTTAAGGGATTTTTGTTATTTATCTCGTCCATTTATGGAGATGTTCTATTCTTCCGTTTCTTTTTAGTAAAGCCTGAAATCTCAGCTTCAATAGAATTTTGCGTCCGTCAATAGTTCTTGTAAAGACCAGTTCGGATTTTCCGATCATTTTATCCCAGGTCTTTCTAAAAAATTCTGCACTTTTTTTATTTTTTGCAAAAATTTCCGGGACCGGATAGTACAGGCCTTTCTTTAGAAATGCAAAACTTTGTTGCTGCTTCAGCAAATATCTTGGGTTATCGATCTGGGAAACCAATTCCTGAAGCGTCTGGATAAACTGGGCATTTTCATACTGACTCCCGCCTTCCAAATAGCAAAATGCATTTTTCTCCTTGTGGGATGAGCTTACAATTCTCAATTTTTCAATGGATGTCCGGATTATTTTTTCATGGATCAGATTATACAAAACCACTTCTGCAAGAGATTCTATCTGCCTTGCAAGGTCTTTACATCTCCGGTATTGTTTTATGGAACGGTATAGTTTTCCTCCATACACCAAAAATCCTGCAGCACCGAATAATGAGGCCAATATGGAAAAACTCTTCACTGAATCAATAGAATCAATATTTTCCAGTAATCCCCATAAAAGATCCTGCCAGAACAAGAGCACAGAAGAGGCGATCATTTTAGCAGAATTTCCGGTCATTTTACCCAGATAATCCATTCTCATCTCATTCATGGCTGTCATATTTTCCGTAGGAATCTCTATTTCTTCCACTAAAATATTTCCTTTATCCAGGGCAGTTTTCCAACGCCGGACAAGGCCCGTCCTGTCTTTTGCCACAGAAAAAGCCGTCTGATTGATCCCAGAGATCTCATCCTTATTTTCTATAATCCCTATATTAAGTCTTTCAAAATTGTTCTCAATGGTTGGATTATTTTTATGAGAGATTCCGACAAAGGTTTTGAATCTTCTCTTCATGATATTCAGATCCTGCCCTCCATTTTCATCTGCCGCGTCAAAGCATACCAAATGCCAAATATTTCCTGTTTTATTAAGGTTATCTTTGTCCGTTCTTATCACTCTTCCTCTCATCTGGTTAGAAAGAACGAAAGAGCTTACAAAACTTGCCAGAATCAGGGTATTCATTTTAGGAGCATCCCACCCTTCTCCAAGCAGCGATTTTGTCCCGACCAGCACATGAATTCCTCCAGCCTGAAAAACTTCAGTGATAATATGCACAATGGCATGTCTGATCTGTTCTGTAAGACCAATCAGCAGGTAGTTATGATCATAGGGCAGAGAAGAAAACGAAATACCTGATAAATTTTTAATGGCACAGAATTCATCAAACATTCCTTTTGCACTGGAAGGAATAATGACCAGGCTGCCTGTGAGAACTCCTAGCTTTTTATTTTGAGAATTCTCCCTTCTCAGCTTTTCAAAAACCGGAACTGCACCTATTTTGTCAAGATTCAGATCGTTCTTTGCTCCATTAGTAAGGAATTCTTTCTTAATAAAATCGGTAAGGATCACCATTCTGAGGTCTTCCTTAAGAACTGAAAACTCAAAATCCGCAATTTCTTTTATTCCCTGAAGCTTTCCGATACTTGAATTAAGAATCTGATTCAGATGTTTATTATTAAAAAAGCTGATCGTTCTCTGCTCAAGAAAACCTATTCTTTTTAGCCGGTTCCCAAGGTCTGTACGGTGTTCCTCATAGCCTTTGAAATTGACATCATCTACCAGCAGATAAAAGTCGAGAAGCTCTTCCATCCAGAAGAAATCAAATTCAGGGATATATTTTTGCTGGTCACCAATGATCTCGAAATGAACATCCGGAACCTCCTGTCCCCTGAAATTAAGATAAACCAGTCCGGAAGTATAAGAAGATATATTTTCATAGATCCATTCCAGATGCTCCATCGGGAGGTGATAAACCGGATGCTGCTCAATGGCACTGAGCAGCACCTTATCATTTTTGATTTCTTCGAAAAAAGAAAACGCATGATCGTGGTAATATTCGATCTTTTTCTGCTCTTCCTGCGACGGTAATGTAAAGTGAACCAAATCCTGATGCGGACAAAGGTCTCCTTCGATCATCAGCTCGGGCACAGATATTTCTACATCAATGGGGCCGTTGAGCTGAATATATTTTTGCCATTCCGCGCCTGAAACATCAAAAGGAGGAGTTGCCGTAAGGGCTACAACGGTTGGTTCGATATTGCTTTTCAGCTCCATCAGAGTTTTCCACCAGGCATTTTTCAAATGATGAGCTTCATCGAGGATAAGGGTTTCTACTTTTTGTTTCTTAAGCCTTTTTATAATTTCAGCCATTGAAACTCTCGAAGATTTACCCGCTACAGTTTTTTCATCATCATTCACTTCGGAAGCGGAATGTATTCCCTGATAAGTCGTCACCGTGATGATTCCCGGTTTTTTAATATCTGAAGATATCCATTCCGGAACGGTCTCAGTATTCAGGAAAAGTTCGCAGAACCTCTGAATCCATTGATTTTTGATTGCTAATGTAGGAGTGACGATCAGTGCCGGCTTGCCAAGCCTCAGCATTATTTCCAGTCCAAGTACTGTTTTTCCGGAACCCGGAGGTGCCGAAACGTGTAAATGATCATCAATAAGGTATTCGTCCAGATGGTCCAGTAATTTTTTCTGATAGGCCCGCCAGCTGTATTTGAAAGTTATGTCTTTAGGGAAAACATTCATCTTCCCAATTTAATAAAAAAATCAGTCATCAAAATCAGGGAAAGTAAAAGATATACACTTATTTTATTTCTTCAGAGCCAGAATGTATTTATCGATATACAGCTGTTTTTCTTTTGATTTATATTGCTGGATATATCGCGGATGCTCCAGAACGGTCATGGTATCGAACAGCTTTGCTTCTTTATTTAACCTGGCAATAAAATCAGCATTTTTCTTACCGAGGACAAAAACCTCTGAAGTATCCAGGTTCAGACTGAGATGCTTCTTCAGAGAGTCAATCATAAAATCTCTGACATCCTCAAACAGTTTTTTATCGTCATAATAATTGGCATTGAGCCATCCGTTCTTTGTTTTTCTTACAATAGCCAGTGGAAATGGTGAATTGATATAAACATCATTGTAAAACAGATCTGCTCCGCCATATTCTGCAATCATATCGTATATAAAAACTGAAGAAACTTCATGGGTATAGGCAGATTTCATTTCTATTCCACATACCGCATCCAACCGTTTGGTATCGGTAAACGGAACTCCTGTAACGCCTGCTCCATGACGGCTGGGATTGATCCCTATGATAAATTTCCTTTTGTTGGAGTCATCATAATATTTGTGATAAAACTTTTGCATGACTTCCATCGTCTCAGGATTATCCAGATAAGGGTTCAAAACATTAAAATCTTCCGGAAGATCTCCCGAATAGGTCAGGTTTCTATTAAATTCTATGACACTGTCTGCAAAACTTGTATTCATGAAGCCTGTTCTTTATCTTAAAACCACAAAATTATCCGGTTGTTCCGGTTCATCATCTTCATCTTCCTCATATTCTCCGGAAAACTCCAGTTCAATATCGATAAAATGAATATAAAGTCCACAGACTTTCCCCTGAGCATCATAGGCAAAGTAAACAGGATATAATCCGTCTCCCAGTCCACTCGCAAACATCGGAATCTGATAGTCTGTACCAGGAACGGTCCAATTGATCCAATCTCCCAGCTCTCTCTGATTTTCCGGATTATCTTTATAACTTTTGGCAAACAGTTCTGCAAAATAGTCATCGTAAATATTATCCACCTTCAATTCTGAAATAAACTTTTCCACATAAGGAACCACTTCCTGATCGGTAATACATCCTAATCCTGCATCTACTGCAAACCCGAAGAAATCTCCTTCATTGATATCTTCCAGATCTTCAATTCCAATTAATGCTTCTCTGTAGGTAGCAGGTTTTTCTTTTGTGAATTCTACTTTTACGGCTGCATAGCGGTCGCCCCATTCCTCCAGTTTGGCAACAGCTATCGTTACGGGAAAGTTTCCTTTCGGAGCGTCAACAAAATACGGATTCTCATCTCCATTCAGATAAACCAGCGGATCCCTCACCATTACTTTCCCTGAAGGCAGGGAAACATTTCCAATCTCCATCACTTCCATTTTCTGATCCATAATTTCATCCGAAGTAAAATAAGCCTCAATATCTACGGGAGATACAAGCTTATCTTTTACTTCTTCCCATTTTTGCACCCAGCTTTCATTCATTATTGTTCATTTTATGATTGAAGTTTAAAGATAATGTTTTTTTATTTCGCCTTTCTTTCAATCATTATCAAATTCCTCTTCTTTTTTTAAGCCTTTAATAAAAGCTTCAAAGTCTTTGGCCAGAAATGTTTTCCTGTAATCAGCTTCCTGATCAACATGTACAACTTCAGGTTCTCCATCTCTGCCACACCTGGAATAATCCAGCAATATCGTATCATGACCCGCTGAAGGACAATCGCAGATGTAAATTCCGTTATCGGGATATCCCCATTCATCGATCATAAACCGGCTTCCCAATTCTCCGCACACGGAATAGGTCTTCTCCCTCCCTATTCCCATAATGCCGGTAACAGCAATATGATCGTCAGCCCATGAAGTGCTTTCTGTAGTAGGAAAACTGTCTTTTTCCACCAGCCCTCCATTTTGAATCCGCATCAGTTCAATATAAGACGCCGGAAGCTTATAGCCCAGTTCTTCTTCTATTGAGGCGACCATTTCATCATCAGGAAATTCTTCAATATAATCTCTCTGTGAATAAGAGCTTTCATTCCAAAAGCCTGTAAAGTCAAAATCTTTGAAAAATTTTAATTCCATAGTATTTTAATTAAAAAAGGGAGCCGTTATTAAGCTCCCTTAAAATTATTATTTATTTTGAATTAAATCAATCCAAACTGTTCGAAGTGATGGGTAAAATGCTTTTTGTGCATCAGTTCCCACATTTCTTTGTTCAGCTTTCCGAATACAAAATTCATATGTTCTGCCTGCGGATTTTCTTTGTAATAGATCGCGAAACGCTTCAGGTTATCAATGAATGACTGCTTTGCTGCTTCCAGATTTTTGTGAGTGGGTTCCGGAAGCGTTCCATCCTGCGGTAAGAAAGGAGCGGTAAAATCTTTAGGCATTTTTCTGTGGTTGTAAAGAGAATCCTGCCATTTTTCCAAATGCTCTTCCGGAGTGAAACATTTGTCCGCTTCCGGCTCTCCTATGCTCACCAGCACAGCCTGCTCCAGATGCTCGATCATTTGCTGCGGAGACATTTTACCCCATAATGCAGGAGTACTTTCTGTCAGTCCGTTCAATATTTTCTGAACATTTTTTACATTCAGGTCAATGAAAGGAGATTGCTTGGCCACCAATGTTAGAATTGTAGCGACACAAACGACCTCATCTCTTTGATTTACGACCTCAACCAACCATTTTACAACACCGGACGGAATGTTTCTTCCTTTTACTCCTCTGTTGATCTTCTCTTTTGCAGTTAAATAAACGGTAATCGTATCACCTGCATATACAGGTTTGAAGAAACTGCATTCTTCTAATCCGTAATTGGCTATTACAGGTCCTTTTTTACCGGAAACAAATAATCCCGCCGCCGCTGAAAGGATGAAATATCCGTGGGCAACCGTTTTATCAAAAATAGTCCCCGTTAAGCTTGTCGCGTCAGTGTGGGCATAGAAATGATCCCATGAAACATTCGAGAAGTTTACGATATCTGCATCCGTAACGGTTCTTCCTGCTGTTTCCAGAGAATCTCCCACCTCGACTTCTTCAAAGTATTTCTGGAAAGGATGCTTATCTGAGAATTTCTTCTCTGCCCCTTGCTGATAAATTTTAGTGATGGCCTTCAATACATCCGGGGATCCCTGAATGGCTGTTTTCTGTAAAAAGAAATGAAGACCGCTTAATCCGCCCATTTCTTCTCCACCACCTGCTCTACCAGGTCCTCCATGCATTAAGGTAGGAAGTGGTGAACCGTGACCTGTGCTTTCCTTCGCATTGTCCCTGTTCAATACAAAGATCCTTCCATGCTGGGAGGCCATTTTCCATGACGTTTCTGCAATAAAGTTTTCGTCATGAGAAACGATTGATCCCACTAAGCTTCCTTTACCCCTTTTTGCCAAAGCAGCCGCTTCTTCAGCGTCTTTATACGGCATCAATGTAGATACCGGCCCGAAAGCTTCTACATCATGAGAGATATTCTTTTCGAAAGGCTTATCATTCAGGAATAATTTCGGACTCATAAATGCTCCGTTTTCATAGTCTGCATCTACCAGCTCGTGCTTTCCTTCATAAACAAGCTCTGTCTCTTGTTTTAATATATTTACTTTTCTTACAACTTCATCATATTGCTGTCTTCCCACCAAAGACCCCATTCTGGTTTCTCTGCTCAACGGGTTTCCGATCTTCGTCTGATCTAAAGCTTTAGCCAAAGCATTCTGAACATCGCCGATCAAGTGCTCAGGAACGATGATTCTTCTGATAGCCGTACATTTCTGTCCTGCCTTCGTAGTCATTTCGTTACGGACTTCCTTGATGAAAAGATCAAATTCAGGGGTTCCCGGCTTTGCTTCCAACCCAAGAATTGAACAGTTCAGAGAGTCTGCCTCCATATTGAAACGAACAGCATTTCCGGCAATGGATGGAAGTGATTTTAATTTTCGTCCTGTCTGGGCAGAACCTGTAAACAATACAGAGTCTCCATCCTGAACATAATCCAGGATATTCCCAGGTTCTCCGCATACCAGCTGAACAGCTCCTTCAGGCAATACTCCACTTTCAATCATATCCTGGAATACTGAATTCGTAAGATAAGATCCGAAAGGAGACGGCTTTACGATAGACGGAACCCCTGCTAATAATGATGTGGATAACTTTTCCAGCATACCCCAAACCGGAAAGTTGTAAGCGTTGATCTGTACAGAAACCCCTTCGCTTGGTGTTAAAATATGGGTTCCAAGGTGCGTTCCGTTCGCTGAGATCTTCTGGGTATCCCCATCTACCCAAAATGGTGTATTCGGAAGCATTCTCTTCGCCAATCCTGAGTAGGTGAAGAAAGTTCCGAAGCCTCCTTCGATATCTACCCATGAATCAACATGCGTAGCTCCTGTTTTATATGATAATTCGTAATATTTTTTCTTTCTCTCCAACAGGTAAAGCGCTACCTTCTTCAACATCTCCCCACGGTCGTAGAAAGTCATTGAAGAAAGGTTCTTATAACCGACTGTTCTTCCATAGTCAAGAGCCTGTTCAAAGTTCAGTCCCTCCGTATCGGAAACAGCGACCTGCTCTCCTGTAACAGCATTGTATAAAGGAATTCCGTTTCCGGAACCTTCTACCCATTGGCCATAGATATAGTTTTTCAGTTTTTCCATTTTTTTCTTTTTATTATTTCAGGAAACCTAACAGGTTTTGAAAACCTGTTAGGTTTAGTATATTAAAATATTATTCTAAATTTAAAAAATCATATTCAACATTAGACCGGTGATAATCTACGAAAGTTTCTAATGTATCAAAATAACCCATAATCTCTCTTCTGTAAAGCTTACTTGGCTTTTCAAGATTCATATATGAGTTATACGAACTATGTTTCCATTCCCCAATCTGGTTAACAAAACCATGATTGATGGGATTGTTGTGAATATAATGCAACACTTTTATCAGATATTTTTCATCCTGAACTTTTTTCCTTTTTATAGCATTTAGAAAAAGAGCTCCTTTTCTGTTATACACTTTATTAAATGCTTTTGCATAGGCATTAAGAAAATTACTAAAGTGTTTCATTAAATATTGATGCTCACTTTCTGTTTTTATATCCTTAACGCTTTTAAATCTTACAAGCAGATGAAAGTGATTAGGCATCAGACAGTAGGCATAAATATCCGCAACAGGAAGAATATATTTTTCAAGTTTTTCCAGAAAATATTGATAATTTGAAGGTTCACGAAAAATGATTTCTTTCCCATTTACATGAGAAAAAATGTGATAAACTCCTTCAAATTCAAAATTCTCTGTATTAATCATTTTTTACCTGATGCTTAATATTAAACCTAACAGGTTTTGAAAACCTGTTAGGTTTAGGTTGGTATTATTACATTTATTTCACATCATCCCAGATACTGTAATCAACAATCTTCGTAGGAATCTGCTGAACATATTCGGTAAATGGCTCACATGGTAAAATGGCTTCTTTTCCTTCTCTTGCCAGCTCCTGGTATAATTTAGTTCCTTCTGTTTTCCAGTGGATCATTTCATCAGAAACATCACGGATGATTTTCGCCGGGCTTCCGACAATCAGCTTTCTTGGCTCACATGTAAAATTGGCAGGAACAAATGCTAATGCTCCGATAATACATTCATCACCGATCACAGCCTTGTCCATCACGACAGAATTCATCCCCACCAGACAGTTTTTCCCGATGTGTCCGGAATGGATAATAGCACCATGTCCAATATGGGCGGATTCTTCAAGGATGGTCTCTATATTCGGGAAAACATGAAGAGTACAGTTCTCCTGAACGTTGGCTCCGTCTTTAATGATTATTTTTCCCCAGTCCCCACGAATAACCGCATTAGGCCCAATATATACTTCTTCACCGATCTCCACATTCCCGATAATAACCGCCTGTGGATGGATATAGGCTGAAGGTTTTATAATGGGACGGATTCCGTGGTATGAATAGATGTTCATATTTTTTTAATTTGAAAATTTGAAAATGGGATAATTTGAAAATGAATAGTGTAATGTTTATTCCTTCGGTATTTTATTGATTAAAGCTATGGAACTGTTAACACATTCCAGAGATGGCTTCTGTTCTGGTAAAACATTTTCAAATTCTCAAATTACCGCATTTTCAAATTGATTATACTTTTTCAATGACCATCGCATATCCCTGTCCGACACCGATACAAAGGGTACACAATGCATATTTTTTATCCTGTTTCTGAAGCTCCATTGCTGCTGAGCCGATAATTCTTGCCCCGGAAACTCCTAGTGGGTGACCGATCGCAATCGCCCCTCCATTCGGGTTGATTCTGGCATCATCATCTTGTAAGCCCAAGCTTCTTGTAACCGCTAAAGCCTGTGCAGCGAATGCTTCGTTCAGTTCAATGATATCCATATCTTCCAAAGAAAGGTTCAGCCTTTTAAGAAGTTTTTGGGTTGCTTCTACAGGTCCGATTCCCATGATCCTTGGCTCTACGCCTGCTACTGATGATCCTAAAATCCTAGCTTTTGGCTTTAAGCCGTATTTTTTTACCGCTTCTTCGCTTGCTAAAATCAAAGCAGCAGCACCATCATTCATCCCTGAAGCGTTTCCAGCCGTTACTGTTCCTTCTTTTCTGAAAGCAGGACGAAGTTTTGCCAGACCTTCCATAGAAGAGGCAGGTTTGATAAATTCATCTTTTTCAAAAACGACCGGATCGCCTTTTCTCTGTGGAATTTCAACTTTTACAATTTCTTCTGCCAGTCTTCCGCTCTGCTGTGCTTTTGCAGCTTTCTGCTGGGACCAAAGAGCAAACTTATCCTGATCTTCCCTGTTGATCTGGTGAATATCTGCGAGGTTTTCGGCGGTTTCTCCCATTCCGTCAACGCCATACATTTCTTTCATTTTCGGGTTGACAAAACGCCAGCCGAAAGTGGTATCAAACATCTGACTGTCTCTTCCGAAAGCAGCACTTGGTTTTGACATGACATAAGGAGAGCGTGTCATATGTTCTACTCCGCCAGCAATATAGATTTCCCCTTCTCCTGCTGCAATGGAACGGAACGCATTGGCAACCGCTGACATTCCTGAAGCACAAAGTCTGTTTACCGTTTCTCCTCCGATCTTATAAGGAAGACCTGCCAGCAAAAGTCCCATTCTTGCAACGTTTCTGTTATCTTCTCCAGCCTGATTGGCACATCCGAAAATAACATCTTCAATTTCCTCAACAGGCATGTCAGGATTTCTGGCTACGATTTCTTTAATCACAATCGCAGCTAAGTCATCTGCCCTTACTTCGGATAATCCTCCCTGTAATTTTGATATAGGAGTTCTGACATAGTCTATGATGTATACGTTGTTCATAATGTTAATTTGAAAATGTGTTTAATTTTGAGAATTTGAAAATGAGGTAAAAATTATTTTTAAAGCTTTATTTAATTACTCATTTTCAAATTCTCAAATTCTTTCTTTATAGTTCAGTTACTTTTTTTCCTATTTTATAAACAGTTCCGACAAATTTTGCGATCAGCTCATTATTCTGATTGGTTATTTTAATGTCGTAAACCGCTGTTTTTCTGGTATCATTGACCAGGATACTTTCAGCCCTGAAGATATCTCCTTCTTTTCCGGCTTTGGTAAAATTGATGATACAGTTCAATGCTACTGCCGCATTTCCTGAGTTATTGGAAGAAAATGCCAGCGCAGAATCTGCAAAGGCAAACGTAACACCTCCGTGAACTGTTTTAAGCCCGTTCAGCATATCTTTCTTGATGGGCATTTCTATTAAACAATAATTTTCTTTCACTTCAATCATTCTGATATTCATCCACTGGGAAAAATAATCCTGATTGAACATATAGTCTGCAACCTGTCTTGGATTCATTTCTGTTATACGTTTGTTATTTCTTCATATAGTTCATCAACTAATCTATCGTAAACACTCATTGTTTTACCAAGGATTACCTGTTCATATGAAAGAGATGCATCTGAGCTTTCAGTATTATTTTCATAGGGAGCATTTAAATCAATACCGCTTTCATTGGCCAATCTTTTGATCAATGTTCTGTATTTCTCATTAAACATCCCCAACAACTCAAGCCTTTCCTGACTATCTTCCATGGAAGAAGCCTCCTGAGTCAAATATTGTTTCTCAATTGAAAGCCTTACTTCCAGTTCAGCCCTGAATTCATCTATATTCATTATTTTAATGTAATAATGTAACAGTTTACCAGTTTAACAATATAACAATCAATGCATAAATATTGGTAAACCGGTAGATTGATACATTTTATAATTTTCTTAATAAAGGGCTCTGTCTGTACCTTTCTTCCTGATAATCTTCGTAAAGGTTCCGCAAGGTTTCGGAGATTTTCGCATACCCGATCTCTTTCCCCCAACTTAATAGTCCTTTCGGATAGTTTACTCCTTTCTGCATTGCCAGCTCAATGTCTTCATCATTAGCAACGCCTAATCTTTTTGCTTCTACAGCTTCATTGATCAACATTGAAATAATTCTTAAAAAGACCTGCTGATACAATGCATCATCTTTCTTAGCAATCGCTCTTTCTGCTCCTTCACTGTAATCATAGAATCCTTTTCCTGTTTTTCTTCCGTGAAGTTTCGCTTCAGACATTCTTTGCTGCAATAAAGATGGCTTGTATTTCGGATCGTAGAAATAATCTTTGTAAACCGTTGTTGTTACAGCAAAGTTTACATCAATCCCAATAAGATCCATCAATTCGAAAGGTCCCATTTTGAAGTTTCCGAGTGTTTTCATCGCTTCATCCACCTGTTCAGGAGCCGCAATGTTCTCTTCAACAATTCTCAGCGCCTCTCCATAATAAGGTCTTGCAATTCTGTTGACAATGAATCCCGGAATATCTTTGGCAATCACAGGTGTTTTCCCCCATTCTTTCATGAGGTTATATATTTTCTCTGCTAAAGTTTTTTCTGTCAGTAAGGAGGGAATAACTTCCACTAAAGGCATCAACGGAGCCGGATTGAAGAAATGAATTCCGATGAAACGCTCCGGTTTCTTTAGCTCTGCACCCAGGGAGGTGATGGAAATGGATGATGTATTGGAACCAATAATACAATTTTCAGAAACATAGGACTCAAGCTCTGTAAAAACTTTGGTTTTAATCTCTTTGTTCTCAATGATCGCCTCGATAACCAGTTCAGAATCTTTTAAATCCTGTAATGCTTCACCTTTCACGATATTGTTTCTGACTTCGGCAGCTTTTTCCTGGGAAATTTTACCTTTTTCAGCCAGTTTCTGAAGGGTCTTCTCTAAACCTGAAAGCGCCTTATCAATTTGTGGAGCATTAGCATCGAATAAAACGACCTTGCATCCTGCTGTTGCAGCGACCTGAGCAATTCCTACGCCCATGGTTCCTGCACCAATAATTCCAATATTCATAGTTTTAATTTGAAAATTTGAAAATGAGATAATTTGAAAATTATTTAAATTTTGACGTTGAAATAATTTTAGAAAGAATCAATAAAATTTCTTTTAAATCTGAAAGTAATTTCTTATCAGGAGAATTCAAATGAGAAGACTTTAAACATAGTAGAAGCCAGTATTCAGTTTCATCTGCCTCTTTAGCAGCAATTTTTATTTTATGAATAAAGTCTGCTTTGCTTTCAGCATTTTGAGCTTCTCTTACGTTGGCTCCAATTGAAGTCCCTGATTTAAATATCTGATTTGCAAGTGTAAATTTATTAATCTTATACAGCTCTTCTGAAAATTCTATAATGTTCAATGCAAAATCAAATGTCTTGTTTACAATAATATTTTCTTTGTCATTTCTCATTTTCAAATTTTCAAATTAACTCATTTTCAAATTGATTTATTTTCCTTTATAATCAGGTTTTCTTTTCTGTAAAAAGGCATTTACTCCTTCTAAGAAGTCTTCTGTTTCTGCCGCTTCCTGTTGTAAGTCTCCTTCCAGCTCAAGCTGCTCTTTCAGTGTATTCGTATAAGATTGGGCGAAAGCTTTTTTCGTCAGTTTAAGGGCTGCTGTCGGCATGTTTGCCATTTTTTCAAGGATCTCCATCGATTTCGGTGCAAATTCTTCTTCACTGAAAACTTCTGCGACAAGACCATAAGATTTAGATTCTTCAGCAGATAATTTTTTACCTGTAAAAGCCAGATAGCTGGCCAGCTGTCTTCCTAAAAGCTTCGGTAGGAAATAGGTTCCTCCCGTATCAGGAATCAAACCGATATTTGAAAATGCCTGAGCAAAATAAGCTTTGTTATTCGCCAATACGAAATCACAGATCAGCGCCAACATTGCGCCCGCTCCTACTGCAGGACCATTTACCAAAGCAATCACCGGTTTTTTACAACGGGTAACTTCCATCACTAAAGGATTGTAGTAATCTACCACAATTTTTCTGATGATATCCTGATCATGGTGCTCTTTTCCCACCACGAAAGCCTCTTCCAGATTCTGTCCTGAGCAAAAAGCTCTTCCTCTTCCGGAAATCGCAACACATCTTACGGTTTCATCCTCACTGCATTCTTTTACAAAATCTCTCAGATCTGCCAAACCCGGCTTGGTAAGGGCATTCATTGTTTCCGGTTGATTAAGATATGCGATTTTGAGCTTCCCGTCAAAGTGCGTTTCAATATCGAGTTGTGTATACATAGTTCTTTAATTTAGTTTATTTAACAATGCACTAATTTAATAATATAAATTAATGTAACAGCTTAACAATTTAACAATCTGGCAATACCATTATTATGTTTGGCATAGTCCTTAGATTTTATTGGTAAACTGGTACATTGATACGTTGTTATATTAAAATAATTAATGGCATTTAAAATAATCAAACGGCTCCAGACAGTCCAGACATTGATAAGAAGCCTTACACAATGTAGACCCGAACCTGCTGATCTGTTTGGTATGCTCAGAACCGCAGCGCGGGCATTTCTTCGGTTTCCCGATGTGATGCTCATCTGCCCCTTTTTCAGGAGGAGTGATTCCGTAAGCACGAAGTTTTTCCCTCGCTTCATCTGTCAGCCAGTCTGTTGTCCATATCGGAAACATCTTGGTGACTACTTTCGCTTCCCAACCGTTTTCCTTCATCATTTTGATAATATCCTCTTCAATGGTAAACATAGCAGGACAAGCGGAATAAGTAGGCGTAATCGTCACTTCACAAGTATTTTCACCCGTGATTTGCGCATCTCTTACGATTCCCAATTCCACGATATCGATGACCGGGATTTCCGGATCAGGGATCGTTTTTAATAATTGTAATAAATTGTTCATTATTAACTTAGGTCATTTGAAAATGAATGTTCTACATCAGTTCACTTCCCAATCAACCTATTTTCAAATTGTCTCATTGCTTTCTACCAGGTACATCCCGGATACGCTCTCTGCATATACTGAAGCTCGCAAAGAATATATCCGAAGTATTCCGTATGATATCCTGTTCTTGATTTTGGCTGCATGAACGGATTCGCCGGATATTCTAATCCGAAACTCTGGAAATCTTTTTCCGTAATGGCAACAAACTCTTTGTACAGTTCATCGACATTGGGAACAATATTCAGAGCAAGAAGATCATCTTCACCTTCTGATTTGGCAAACAGACCTTTTGTATATTCCCAGATATTTTCGATGGCATTTATCAAACGTTCACGGCTTTCTTCTGTCCCCTGAGCAAAGATCTTCATCCATGAAGAAGTATGTGTGTAATGATATTTTACTTCTTTTAAAGATTTTTGGGCAATCGCTGAAAGCTCCTCATCTGCAGAATTCGACAAGGCTTCATACATCAGTTTCTGATATACGGAGAAAACATATACCTTCAGAATGGTTTGCGCATAATCTTCATTGGGAAGTTCTGTCCAGTGTGCATTTATGTATTCATGCTCGTATCTTAAGAATGCTATATCATCTTCATTCTTACCATTATCAGCTACTCTTGAAGCATACTGATAAAAGTTGTTTGCCTGGCCAAGTTCATCCAAAGCAATATTGGTCAGCGCAATATCTTCCTCCAGGTACGGACCTTTTCCACACCACTCGGATAGTCTTTGCCCCATGATGAAGCTGTCATCGGCGAGTTTTAATAAATAATTATATAATGGGCTCATTGTTTTTTAATTTAAAGACAGATAGATAATAGATGGATAGAAAATAGACAAGTAAATCTTAAAGTCTTTTATCTATTCGTCTATCATCTTCAAGTCTTATTTTATTACATATTTTTCACGTCGTTTGGAATCTCATAGAATGTGGGATGACGGTATAGCTTGTCATCGGCAGGATCGAAGAACGCATCCTGTTCCATTCCTTCTGAACTCACAATATATTTGCTTGGAACTACCCAAACGCAGGTTCCTTCTTTTCTTCTGGTATACACATCTCTCGCATTCTGTAATGCCATTTCTGCTGTTGGTGCCTGAACTGTTCCGGCGTGTTTGTGGGATAATCCCGGTTTAGTCTGAATAAACACTTCCCACATATCTAAATTTGCCATAGTCAATTATAAATTTGAAAATTTGAAAATTTGAGAATGCGTTAATTAATTTTCAAATTAGCACATTTTCAAATTGCCTCATTATATTACTTCTTTTTCCTGTTTTTTAGCAAAAGCTGCCGCAGCTTCTTTCACCCAGAGATTCTCTTCCTGAGCTTTTACTTTGGTTTTTAGCCTTTTCTTGTTGCAGGGTCCGTTTCCTTTTAAGATTTCCATGAATTCATCCCACGGGAGCTCTCCGAAATCGTAGTGCTGTCTTTCCTCGTTCCACTTCAGGTCTTTGTCCGGGATCGTTAAGCCTAAATATTCAGCCTGAGCAACCGTTACGTCTATAAATCTCTGACGGAGACTGTCATTACTTTCACGCTTTACTCTGTAGTTCATAGAGATTTTAGAGTTGGGTGAGCTGTCATCATTCGGTCCGAACATCATCAGAGCCGGCCACCAGAAACGGTTTAAAGCCGCCTGAGCCATCTCTTTCTGCTGCTTGGTACCACGGCAAAGTGCCATCAGGATTTCATAGCCCTGTCTTTGGTGGAAGGATTCTTCTTTACAGATCCTTACCATCGCTCTTGAATAGGGACCGTAAGAATTCCCCATCAGCATTACCTGGTTCATGATCGCCGCCCCGTCTACCAGCCAGCCGATAGCTCCTATATCTGCCCAGCTAAGGGTCGGATAATTGAAGATACTGGAGTATTTTGCTTTTCCTGACAGCATATCATCATAGGTAGCATCTCTGTCTGCTCTGATCGTTCCGTTGCCTAAAGTTTCGGTAGCAGCGTACAGGTACAAGCCATGCCCTGCCTCATCCTGAACTTTCGCCAAAAGAGCCATTTTTCTTCTCAGTGAAGGCGCTCTGGAAATCCAGTTCGCTTCAGGCAGCATTCCTACGATTTCAGAGTGAGCATGCTGTGAAATCTGACGAACCAAAAGCTTCCTGTAATCATCAGGCATAATATCTTTGGGCTCTACTTTATTTTCTTCGTGAACGTATTGAACGAATTTTTCTAAGTCCATAATTTTTAATTTAGCAATGTATCAGTCTAACAATGTACCAATGATTATTACACTGGTAAATTGTTACATTGTTACATTAATTTTTAAACGTCATAATTAAGCATCACCACATTCGTTGTCGGGTGACATTGACACGTCAGTACATAGCCTTTGGCTACTTCATCTTCGGTAAGCGCAAAGTTTTTCTCCATGAAAACTTCTCCTTCCAGAACCTGTGCTTTACACGTACAGCAAACTCCTCCCTTACATGCGAAAGGAACGGGAAGCTGGTCTTTCAATGCTTTATCTAAGATACTCTCTTTTTTAGAATTCAGGTGGAACGAATATTCATCGTCATCGATAATGACCGTTACCATACTTTCAATATTGGCAATCGCCTTGAATTCCTCACTCATTTCCTCCGTATTTTCTTCATCCGGAGCTGTAAAGTATTCAAACAATACCTGAATAGCCGGTACCTTTTTATCTTTTTTCAGATAGTCAGCAATTCCTTTGATCATTTCTGACGGCCCGCAGATAAAATAGGTAGATTCTTTTACATCAATATCCGTGTATCTTTCAAACAGCTGTTCAAGCTTTTCAGCAGAGATCCTTCCCTCAAAAACCGGATCTTCATGCTTTTCACGGCTTACCAGGTATACCACCTTAAGCCTTCCTCTGAACTGCTCAACCAATTTATCGATTTCAGCCTTTCTTAAAACATGATTCATACTTCTGTTGCTGTAGAACAGATAAGCATTACTGTTAGGTTCCTGATAAAGACTCTCTTTAATATTGGATAGAACAGGAGTAATTCCGCTTCCTGCTGCCAGACCTACATACGTTTTTACGTTTGTCGGGTGATAAGAAGTATTAAACCCGCCCATTGGGGGCATTACTTCCAGCATTTCATCCATATGAAGATGTTCATTGAAATATCCTGATACCTTTCCGCCTTCCAGCAGCTTTACCAATACTTCCAGGGTATTGCTTTTTTCACTCGGAGCATTGCAGATGGAGTAAGAACGTCTTTCTTCATTTCCGTTGATCATCATTCGGAAATTAAGGTACTGCCCCTGTTTAAACCTGAACTTATCTTTCAGTTCTTCAGGAATTTCCACCGCCACATTTACTGCATCCGGAGTATCTTTCTGAACCCTAACCGTTTTAAGTTTATAAAATGAATTCATTATTTTTTTAAGTATTCTTTTTTCAAATTGGGCTATTTTCATTGAAATAGCCGATATATCTATTTTTAGATTCCTTTTCTTAGTTTCTCTATTGCATCCTGTGGAACTGCCAATACCGACTTCATACTCTCCCCAATTCTGCTGATAATATCTTCCCTCGGTCCGTTTTTCCAATCACTGCCGGAGTAGAAATTCTCTAAAGCGGTCGCCATTTCTTCCTCATCATCAAAAGAACGAATCAGATAATAACAATCTGAATCATGAAGAGAATTTCCATAAGAGACTACATCAATCCCATTATGAATATGCAAAGGGACACTAATCTCCTTCATAATCTGATGAAATTCTTCTCCTGTACCTTGTTTTAAAGTATACTGTAAAATTTCTATAATTTTATTTTTCATAATGGTCAATATTTTTACAGGATCACTTTCCGGCTATCCTGCATTTTTATTTTTTCAGAATCCTGTTAATTTTCCCACCTTCACATTTCGGCAAGCTATCCTGAGCATGAACCTTCACTTTCGTGGTGATCCCTACCCGTTTTTTTATTTCGTTTTCTATATTTTTTCCAAAGTTTCCGACAAAATTAAAATAATCATCGGTATCCGCTTCTACTTTTTGAGCCTTTACCCATTCGTCATCAATTTCAACATCAATATCCAGGGCTACACACATATGTTCTTTTTCAATCGGCGTTAAGTAATAATTGGGAACCACTCCTTTTACATGGGAAAAAGCATCTTCGATCTGGCTCGGGTAAACATTGACTCCTCTTACGATCAGCATATCATCTGCCCTCCCAACGATCGGTTTCATTTTTACCATGGTCCTTTTTGAGTTTTCATCGTAGTAAAGACTTGTGATATCATTCGTCCAGTAACGCAAAAGCGGCATGGCTTTCTTGGTTAATGTAGTAATGACCAATACGCCTTCTTCTCCGAAAGGCACCGGCTGTTTGGTAACCGGATCAAGAATTTCAGGATAAAAGTGATCTTCCCAGATGTAAGAGCCTCCTTTTTCTTCGAAATCCTCCATTGAAACTCCCGGCCCGATAATTTCACTCAACCCATAAATATTCGTTGCATGAACTCCTAATCTTTCTTCAATATGTCCTCTTATGATCTCTGTCCACGGTTCTGATCCAAGTACAGCGTACTTAAGGCTGATCTCACCTGCATCAATTCCTCTTCTGGCAAACTCATCTGCGATCGTCAAAGCATATGACGGCGAACAGCAAATCACTTCAGGTTTAAAATCCAGAATAAGATCGACCTGTCTTGCCGTCATTCCTCCTGAAATAGGAAGAACGCTCATTCCCAACTTTTCAGCTCCGTAGTGAAGCCCCAGTCCACCGGTAAAGATTCCGTAACCATAAGCATTATGCAGCTGCATTCCCGGTTTGGCCCCCGCGGCATTCAGTGATCTGGCCACCACTTCACTGAAAAGATCCACATCTTCTTTAGTATATCCCACCACGGTCGGTTTCCCTGTCGTTCCGCTTGAACAGTGAATTCTCTGAAGCTCACTTTTGGGAACGGCAAATAACCCGAAAGGATAGTTATCTCTTAAATTCTGCTTGTAAGTAATCGGAAGTTTCGTGATATCTTCAATCGACCTTATATGCTGTGGAGAGATTTGCAATTCATCAAATTTCTTTTTATAAAATTCCGACTTCTCTCCCAAATAGCCGATCAAACTGATCAACCGGTCGGATTGAAGCTGTCTCAGCTGATCCAGCTCCAGATATTCAACTGAAAAATCCATAAAACTAACTAACATTTGTTAGGTGTAAATTTAAAAAGATTTTGGAAGGTGGCAAAATTTTTATGATTTTTGTCATATTTTGAATGATTCTAAATAACCACCGGTTAATTTTTAGCCCCAAACTGACAAAAGTCTTAAGCATTTAATTTCAGTGAAGTTTATAGGATATATGGGGTATATGCTTTTAAAGCACAGCTACTGCTTTTCATTTCCCAGCAAACCATAAAGGATTTTATCCCTGATCTCATCAATAATTTCATCCGTAGAATCGCTGTTTCTCTTAAACCAGAAATAAGAGTTATTTAAAGTATGAAGAATAAATCTTGTTGTAAATGATGGGGATTTAAGTTCCCAGTTTTCAGCCTGGAAAATCCCGGAGATCAACCCTTCTACCTCCTGCTGGTAATTTTTCCTCAGCTCTACAAATTCAGGAAGCCTCTCTTCAAGATGCTTCCATTCATTGGAATAAATATGGGTGACGTCACGGTTTTTAAGAACAACCGACAAATGCTTATCCAGAAACAAATTCAGTTTTTCCTTGGGTGCTATATCTGTACTTTTTACTTCCTGAAGCTCATCGAAAAATTCCTGGGCAATACCAAAACAGATCCACTCCAGAATCTCTTCCTTTGAGCGAATGTGTGCATACAGGGACGCTGCCTTTATATTAAGCTTCGTAGCAAGATCTCTTACCGAACTTCCCATATAGCCCTTCTCTTTGAAAAGTTCTACCGCTACGTCTAATATTTTTCGTTGTTTTTCTTTAAGTTCCATCTGTAAAAATGCAAAAGTAACTATTCTGATTTAAACTGCTAGTCTTTTGATTCTAAAAAGAATGACTTTGAAAAGCACCGTTTAAGAATTCCCGGCAAACCCAATTTGCGATTTATCCTTTGGGGATTTTGGGTCCAATATGACGTATTGTTCATTAATCTCAAGAGATTATTACGAAATCGGAAATTTTGTCAAGTTAATTTTGCGTTAAAAATACAAAATCCGGAAATTTCGTCCTATTTTTTTGTAAATTTAATAATTGAACAGTTTTTGTGATACAGTCATCGAATAAATGATTAAATAATTGATGGCATTAAGAAACTGAGCCTTAAAATTTAGTTTCTTGATGTTTTTTTAAAACTAAACTTTGAACGAATCATTACCAAAAATATATAAAATATGAACTTAAACCAATATACTGTAAAATCACAGGAAGCCATCCAGGCAGCACAGCAGGTTGCTATGGAATTTGGCAATCAAAGTATTGAACCGCAACATATACTTGAAGGAATCTTTCAGGTAGATGAAAATATATCGCCTTTCCTATTAAAGAAATCTGAAGCAGATGCCAATTTAGTAAGAGAGCGCAACCGTGAAAATTTAGAAAAGCTTCCCAAAGTACAGGGGGGTAATATTTACCTTTCACAATCCGCCAACAAAGTTTTGCTGGATGCACCCAATATCGCCAAAAAGATGGGTGACGAATATGTAACGATTGAACATTTATGGTTATCGCTTCTTGAAACGAACTCTGAAGTTTCCAAAATGCTGAAAGATATGGGAGTTACCAAAAGCTTGCTGGAAGGAGGAATTAAAGAATTAAGAAAAGGAAGCAAAGCAACTTCTGCCAGCTCAGAAGAAACTTATCAATCCTTGAACAAATACGCTAAAAACTTCAATGAATTAGCAGCGGAAGGAAAGCTGGATCCCGTGATCGGACGTGATGAAGAAATCAGAAGGGTTCTGCAGATCCTTTCGAGAAGAACCAAAAATAACCCGATCCTTATCGGAGAACCCGGCGTAGGTAAAACCGCAATTGCAGAGGGAATTGCCCACAGGATTATCAGCGGTGACGTTCCGGAAAACCTGATGGACAAAACCTTATACTCATTGGATATGGGTGCTTTGATCGCCGGTGCAAAATACAAAGGAGAATTTGAAGAGCGACTGAAGTCTGTGGTGAATGAGGTGATCAAATCCGACGGACAGATCATTCTCTTCATCGATGAGATCCATACCCTGGTAGGTGCCGGTGGTGGCGAAGGAGCAATGGATGCTGCAAACATTTTAAAGCCCGCTTTAGCCAGAGGAGAATTAAGAGCGATTGGTGCTACTACCTTGAATGAGTATCAAAAATACTTTGAAAAGGATAAGGCATTGGAAAGACGTTTCCAGAAAGTAATGGTGGAAGAACCGGATACTGAATCCGCTATTTCCATTCTTCGTGGAATCAAAGACAAGTATGAGGCGCACCACAAGGTAAGGATCAAAGATGAAGCGATCATTGCCGCAGTGGAAATGTCTCAAAGATATATTTCAGACCGTTTTTTACCGGATAAGGCGATCGACCTTATTGACGAAGCTTCTGCAAAGCTGAGAATGGAGATCAACTCGAAGCCGGAAGAGCTGGATGTCTTAGACAGAAGGCTGATGCAGCTGGAAATTGAATTGGCGGCTATCTCAAGAGAAGGTAACCAGACCAAGATCGATCATCTGAAGGAAGATATTGCTAAAATTTCTGAACAAAGGAATGAGATCAATGCAAAATGGCTGAAAGAAAAACAAAAAAGTGAAGATCTTACCCAGATCAAAAAAGATATTGAATCTCTGAAACTGGAAGCAGAAAGAGCATCCAGAGCAGGAGATTATGCAAAAGTAGCGGAAATCCAGTATGGAAAGCTCCGTGAGAAAGAGGAAGAGCTCGCCAAAGTTGAGCTTGAAATGCAGAACCATCAGAATGAGCTGATCAAAGAAGAAGTTACTTCAGAAAACATCTCTGAAGTGATTGCTAAATGGACGGGTATTCCTGTAACCAAATTGCTACAGTCTGAAAGAGATAAGCTGCTGAATCTTGAATCTGAACTACACCACAGAGTTGTAGGACAGGATGAAGCGATCCAGGCAGTGGCTGATGCGATCAGAAGAAACAGAGCCGGATTGAGCGATGATAAAAAGCCCATAGGATCATTCTTGTTCCTGGGAACAACAGGGGTAGGTAAAACAGAGCTTGCAAAAGCATTGGCTGAATTCCTGTTTGATGATGAAAACAATATGACCAGAATTGATATGAGTGAATATCAGGAACGTCACAGCGTTTCCAGATTAGTGGGAGCTCCTCCGGGATATGTAGGATATGATGAAGGAGGACAATTAACGGAGGCTGTAAGAAGGAGACCATACTCTGTTGTGCTTTTAGATGAGATTGAAAAAGCGCATCCAGATGTTTTCAATACCTTGCTTCAGGTTCTGGATGATGGCCGTCTGACCGACAATAAGGGTCGTGTGGTGAATTTCAAAAACTCGATTATCATTATGACCTCCAACTTAGGTTCACATCTGATCCAGGAGAATTTTGAAAATATCACAGAGGAAAATCAGGATGAGATTGTGGAGAAAACGAAAGAAGATGTTTTCGATTTATTGAAACAGACTCTACGTCCTGAATTCCTGAACAGAATTGATGAGATCGTATTGTTCCAGCCTTTAAGAAAAAAAGAGATCGGAAAAATCGTTCAGTATCAGTTGAGAGGATTCAATGATATGTTATCTAAACGAAACATCATTATGACCTTCACTCAGGATGCAGTGGATTACCTGATGGAAAAAGGATATGATCCGGTATTCGGGGCAAGGCCTTTAAAAAGAGTGATCCAGCAGGAAGTATTGAATAAATTATCTAAGGAGATCCTTGCAGGTAATGTAAATGACGGAGACAGAATCACTTTGGATTATTTTGCAGAAACAGGTCTTGTTTTCAGACCTACTGAACAATAAAATAGTTTTTTTTCATATACATTAATTTTTGTGGATAAGTGCTGTAGAGGAATCTGCGGCACTTATTTTTTATTATGCATACCAAACTGATTATTCTTTTCATTCTGGAAATCACAATTGATGATTCCGTATTATTTTTATCCAAATTAAGTGAAATATCATTATCTTTATCATACAAACAAATTACTAACTAAAACAAAATCAGTATGAAAAAGTTAAAAAGAAATGAATTAAAGAAAATCGGAGGCGGAATTGCTGCACCGATCATCATGTGTGATGAAAACATGAATTGCCCGCCTAATCTTTGCTGTACAACAGGATATATCTGCAGAGACTGGAGAAGATACCCTTGTATCTAAGAGCTTGTTTAAATTTGTATTAAATATTATTTCTCGCTGATTTTGCAAATCTCGCTGATTTGATTTACGAATAATGATCTGCTGAATCGGCAAAATCAGCGGGAAAATAAAAAAATTAAAGCGTTAAATTAATTAGACAAAATATTAGCAATTCAATTTAAACAGACTCTAAGATTTTAAAATAAAGCTTTCGCGAGCTTATAGCTAACATAAAAAATTGTAAAAAGCTATACTTGTAAAACGGAGATCATTCCTCCGTTTTTTTGTATCACTCAATTATTTTTTTCATACACAATCCGTAAAATCCCGGTAAAATTAACAGTATAATTCCCAATTTATAAATAGGTTTTCTAGCATAATTTTTACGAAATTTGCATATTAACGTAGATATCCCTTATAAACAACAGCTATGAAAACAGAACCTAATAATGACCGTAACTCTTTACGATCCGGAACCATGTCTAACAATTTAATCAAAGCTTTAGTAGACAATTATCGTCAGAATCACCTGAGTGCCATCAAAGACAGTTTAGGAATAGAGGATGCCCATTCTATCTGGTTTGATCTTCCTAAATTGAAAAGATTCATCGCAATGGTGGAAGAAGAAGCGAAGAAAGTAAATCCAGACACAACCGAGGAAGATCTGGGAATCAGATTTTATTATGCTTCCTATCCAAAAGCTGAAAACTGGGACATTATGGAATCACATCCTGTTCCCGAAGAATATGCTGAAAAACATACATTGGTTTTGATTCCTACCTTAAAAAGAACAAATGAAGAAGGAGAATCTCTGCATTATGATTTCAATCCTCTACAGTCGAATGATGGCGAGAAAATATCTTTAGGATTAAGTTCTGCCAGAAAAAGCGGGCCTTCTGATGATGATGGTGGAACAGCAGGAGAAAACCTTGGAACATTGATTCCTCCTGGAAATCCTATTTCGGAAAATTATTAATCACAATTTAAAAGTATATATATCATTAATAAACAATGACTGAATTCCAAAAGTTTTTTTTACAAATCATGTATACTGGAGAAGGAATTGCAGCCTTAACATCCCTCATTTATTTCAACCGTGTAAAAAAACAATATTGGAAGTATCTGGCATTATATCTGATTACCATCTTCCTAAGTGAATCAGCTGTAAAATGGGGAGAGAAACCACTCAATATTGATAGAGTTATATTTTACAATTATTTTGTAATGCCATTACAGTTCGTCTTCTTTTACTGGCTGTATGCAAAAAAATCATTAAAAAAAACAAGTATGTTTTATGCTTTTTCTGCCATATACCTTCTTTCATATGTGCCCAGCATCTTATTCTTTCCGGATAATAAAATTGTTTATTCTTTCAATTATACTTTGGGTTGCTTATTTTTAATGGTTCTTGTTATTATGGAGTATTATAAGCAGGTAAACTCAACTGAAATTTTAAAATTCAGTACCAACAAGATGTTTTATATCAATCTGGGAGTTACTCTTTTTTATATCGGTACCCTACCGTTTATGACATTCATGTCTCTCCTTTGGCAATATCGAGATATCTGGGATCTATATTTTGCTTATTTCCAGGTTTCCGGAGCTATAATGTATATTTTATTTGCAAGTTCATTCATATGGGGAAAGCAGAGCTCTTAATTACTATTATTTTATTCAACATATTCTTTATACTGTTTGTCGTTGCAGTGATGGTATACATCAGAAACTACAGGCAACGCAAGAAAGAATACCTGAATGAAATTGAGATGAAAAACGAAATTCATCAGCGGGAGCTTTTGTCTACCCAGCTGGAAATTCAGCAGGCAACCATGCAGCAGATCGGGCGGGAACTTCATGATAATATTGGTCAGAAGCTGACTCTTGTGAGTTTGTACGTACAACAGATGCTGTACGAGAATAAGGTTCCGGAAGCCAGTGAAAGAATTGATCAGGTTTCACAAATCATCAATCAATCCCTCCAGGATCTCCGGAGTCTTTCAAAAACCCTTACTGATGATAACATCAACAAAAAGGAAATCGTAACTTTGATCCAGGAAGAGGTTGACAATACCAATTCCTTTAAAAAATGTACTATAAGTTTTGAGCATAACTTTAACCAGCTGGATCTGGGATTTGTTCATAAAAATGTACTCCTCAGAATCACCCAGGAGTTTATCCAGAACAGTATAAAGCATGCTCAATGCAAGAATATCTTTATCAGCCTGAACACTTCTGAGGATATACTTTGGGAACTTCAAATCCGGGATGACGGAAAGGGATTTGATACGAGCAAAATAACTTCCAACGGTATCGGTCTTACCAATATGAAGAACAGGGCTGAAATCATTGGTGCCCAATTCAGTCTTGAAAGCATGGAAAATGCAGGGACCACACTTACTATTATCTTAAAAAAACAGTCATGAAAAAATCAATTGTAATCGTTGACGATCATATACTTATCGCCAAAGCCCTGGAAGGAATTATCAGTAATTTCAGTGAGTTTGAGGTCATCTATGTCTGTGAAAACGGGAAAGACCTGATCGATCAATTTAAAGAGGGTAACAGAATCCCTGATATTATTCTTTTAGATATCAGCATGCCGATTATGGACGGGTTTGAAACAGCTCTATGGCTTACGAAAAACCATCCTGATATCAGGATTATGGCCCTTAGCATGCAGGGGGATGATAACAGTGTGATTAAAATGATCAAAAACGGTGCAAAAGGCTATCTCCTAAAGAACACCCACCCGAAAGACCTGGAAACAGCACTTTCCAGATTAAATACCGATGGCTTCTTCTATCCTGACTGGGCTTCAAAAATCATATTCTCCAATCTCAATAAGGATCAGGAACCAGAAGTTGCCGTAAAAATCTCAGAACGTGAAAAAGAATTTCTGAGATATACTGTAACTGAGCTCAGTTATAAGGAAATTGCAGACAGAATGTGCTGCAGCCCAAGAACAGTAGAGACCTACCGGGATCAGCTTTGTGACAAGCTGGATTTAAAGACCCGTGTGGGACTCGCTGTCTTTGCCATTAAAAATGGTTTCGCTAATTAATTCTAAAGATAAAAATATTCTATAATTTATTAAAAAAACATAATTATTTACATTTAAAAATACACTTAACTGTGAAATATATTACACAAAAACAAAATTGATTAAAATTCAATATAACCCAATATAACTTAACATATACACAACTAAAACACCGATTAAATAAGAATAATTTAAATAAAATGCAAAATAATTTGTATATAAATTTTAAATAATATAATTTCACATCCTCAAATTAAAAGATAGCGATATGAAAAAATTCTTATTTGGAGCCCTTGTCCTGGGCTTAATGTCGGCATGTAACAGCGACAATCTTAACAATCAGAACGAAACACCTGCAGATCCCGCCACTCCATCTACAGATGCGTTTCTAAGCAGATCATGTGCTTCAGAGGAAATCAGAAAACAGGCATTGGAAAACAGTCTGGAATTAAGGCAAAGATATGCAGAACTGGAAGCCAATACAGAAAAATTTGCCAAAGATATTAAATTAGGCAAAGTCCTTTCAGACGGAACCGTTGAAATCCCGGTTGTTGTCAATGTATTGTATAGAACAGCTGCAGAAAACGTTTCAGATGCGAGAATTGCAGAACAGATCGCTGTATTGAACGCTGATTATGGAGGAACCAACACAGATGTATCCAAAATACCTTCAGAATTTCAATCTGTAAAAGCCGGCGATGTAAAAGTTCGCTTCAGACTGGTCAATACAGTAAGAAAAACGACTACCAATACCCAATGGAGTTCCAATGATGCCATGAAAAAAGCTTCAACAGGAGGGATTAACGCTACCAATCCAACCAATTACTTAAATATCTGGGTTGTAAGTAAAATGCCAACAAGCCAGGGACAGACTTTAGGATATGCTACTTTCCCTGAATCTGCAGGTTTATGGAATGACGGTGTAGTAATTGCGGCTCCTTTCTTCGGGAAAACCGGAGCAAGCGCACCATTCAACCTAGGAAGAACTGCTACCCATGAAGTAGGACATTATCTGAACCTAAGACATATTTGGGGAGATGCATTATGTGGAAACGATCTTGTAGCTGATACTCCTACACAAACAAGAGATAATGCCGGAAAACCGACCTATCCTCTTTATAATACCTGTGGTGGCGTAAGCAGATCTGTAATGTTTATGAACTATATGGATTATGTAGATGATGCTGCAATGTTTATGTTCTCAGCAGGCCAAAAAGCAAGAATGCAATCTGTAGTAGCTTCTTCCGGAGCAAGATCCGGATTAAGAGTGTATTAAGATTAAATTCTTTTTAAATATTAAGATCTATCCCAATTTATGGGATAGATTTTTTTTAATATTTTTACGCCACTTAAATTTCAGGATCGCAACGATGAAAAAATTAGCCTTAGTATCAGGAATACTATTACACCTGGATTGCTATAAAGCTCAGGACACCATTCAATCCAGAAATCTACAGGAGGACCTTGCATCACTCCGTTTTAATCACATAAGTCAGGAAAAAGCATCTTTCTTAAAAAAAGAATGGGTAAAAAAATCTATGGCTCCTGCCTTACTTTTTACGGCTGCCGCTGCTACCTGGGGAGAAAAAGAAAATATCCGTGAAGTACGGAACCGGTATCTTCCCACCTTCAAGGCAAAATATGATGATTACCTTCAATATGCTCCTGCCGCTACGGTGTATGGACTAAAACTTTCCGGCGTAAAAGGAAGAAATAATCTTGGAAGAGCAACACTTTCTTACGGAACAAGCTTAGCCATCATGGGAATTTTGGTCAACTCTATTAAATATACAGCGAAGGTTGAACGCCCTGACGGCTCTAACAATAACTCATTCCCTTCCGGCCATACTGCAATGGCTTTTACAAATGCCAGTTTCCTACACAAAGAATACGGGATGGTAAATCCCGGATATAGCATTGGCGGTTTTGGTGCCGCAGCTCTTACCGGATTAGGAAGAAATTTAAACAACAGGCACTGGATTCCTGATGTTCTCGCCGGTGCAGGCATCGGAATTCTCTCAACAGAATTAGGGTATTTTTTTATTGATAAGATCTATAAGAATAAAGGAGACAACTTAAGTATTTTATCCAGGGTAGAGGGGAATGAGAACCCTTCTTTTCTTGCTCTAAAATTGGGAACAGCATTAGGAACCACCAATTTCCTGAAAGAATCTGATCTTGATGATAAAAAACAAATCGGCTTTGAAGGAGGACTGGAAGGAGCTTACTTCTTCTCAAAAAAATGGGGCATCGGAGGGGATATCAGCTTCAGCAGCTTCCCTATCAAACCTTTAAGACTTCCATTGGAGGACGGAGATAATTTTGGGGATTACGATATTATCACACAGTCTCTGGGATTCCTGGGTGCTGGTGCAGGACCTTATTTTTCTCATGAATTTTCAGATAAATGGCAGCTTACTCTAAAAGCCACTGCAGGATATTCAGCAACAGCAAGTGGAAAGGTATTTATAAAAAGTGACAGCATAGATCTTCCGAACCATGAGCTTCAGATAGCCCGGTACAAGCCCAAACCAGCTTTCCGCTGGAATGCAGGAACTGCTGTGACCTATAAATTTAATCCGGGATTGGGACTCACCTTATATGCGGACTATAATCAGATCAAATCATCCATCCACTACGATTTTAGTGATGCCATAGAAGAAAATGAAGATCTGAACAGCGAATTTAATCATCTGATTGCCAAGGAAAAGATCAATTATTTCTCGTTAGGTTTAAGATTAACCGCTTATTTTTAAATAAGAGCAGCTATTTCATTCTCTTTTTATATAACAAAAAGCCATCTCAAAATGAAATGGCTTTGTCTTTATAGAGTTACACTGTTATCTTCCGGTGTATAATCCATGAACAGATCCCCGTCCAGTTTTACAGATTTTACTTTTTTCTTAATAGGAATCGCCAGATCAGTAAATTTCTGATCTTTTTCCCAGATCGATGGTGAGAAATGCAGTTTTTCCGTTGTTCCATCTTCGTAGGTAAGGACAGCATCGAACGGAATCGCAAATCCGCCAACATTGGAAACGTTTACAGTAAGCAGATCATTCATCTGGGATGCTCTTCCCACCCTCAGGTCAATATAATTATTGGTATAAAACCAGTTGTGAAAGAACCAGTTCAGATTTTTCCCGGAACCGGTATTCATCGAATTGAAATAATCCCACGGAACCGGGTGCTTCCCATTCCAGTTATCCATATAGTGATGCAATGCTTTTTTGAACAGCTCATCTCCTAAATAATCTTTCAGAGCCAGATAAGAAAGAGACGCTTTCACATAAGAATTGTTTCCATATCCCGAACCGCTTACCTGAGTACTCATGGTAATCACCGGCTGATCCTGCTCTGCAGACGGATCATTGATCCATCTTTTAACCCGGAAGTTTTTATAAAACTCTTTGGCTGCTGCTTCTCCATTTTCATCAATTCCGATCAGGTATTCCAGAGTGGTCGCCCAGCCTTCGTCCATAAAAGCATATCTCGTTTCATTGATTCCCATATAAAAAGGGAAATAGGTATGCGCGATCTCGTGATCCGCCGTAAGCCTTGCATCCTTCAGATCATCAGGAATACTGGTATCATTGATCATCATTGGGTACTCCATATCGGCATATCCCTGTATGGCAGTCATTACATTATAAGGATATTCTATTCCCGGCCAGTTTTTGGAGAACCAATCCAGATTGTAGCGCATCCAGCCTACATACTGTTCAAAATCTTTTGCTCCGTTCTTATATCCGGCCTGCACACTGGCTCTTTTTGTTTTCAGCTGAACACTGGCCGCATCCCAGACATAATGGTTGCTCATTGCAAAACAAAAGTCTGTAATATGATTAGCTCTGAATTTCCAGACATTCCATTTGTTCTGCCGGGTTACTTTGCCTGACCTCATTTCCTGTTCTGTAGCGATGTGCATTACCTTATCGCTCTTCAGGGACGCTCTGTACCTTTTCAGATATTCCGGCTGAAGCACCGCTTCCGGGTTAAGAAAATCTCCGGTAGCCCAGACTACATAATTCTTCGGGGCTGTAATCGCAAAACTGTAATCGTTGAAGTCATTATAAAACTCCTGTCTGTCCGAATGCGGAAGCATATCCCATCCGTTATAATCATCGTATACGGAAATTCTCGGGAAGGAATAGGCAACATAGAATGTTTCAGGATTTATCTGACCTTCTCTTCCGCTCTGTACAGAAAGAGGGTATTCCCACTCTATCTTAACCTCAGCTTTGGATTTTGATTTTAAACCTGATTTTAATTGTACTTTTTCAACTGTCCCCCAATCATCACTGTTGATATCATATTTTTCACCATTCACGATGAAAGATTTAATCTTAAGTCCTGTAGAGAGAAAGTCTTTAGACACAAATCCTGATCTCGGAGACTGCGGCTTGTGAAGATTATTCACAAATCTTATAGCCAGCTCATTCAGCCGATCCGGACTGTTGTTCGTATAAACGATCGTTTCTTTTCCGGAAACCATTTTGGTACTGGCATCCACTTTCACCTCTACATTGTAAATTCCTTTATTCTGCCAATAGTTTTTACCCGGAGCTCCAGAAATATCACGTGTCCCTTTTTCATAAGCCTTTTTAATATTTCTTGGCATATACAACTCCTGCGCAGACAACTGCATTAACGAAACCACCACCAGCATTCCGGAAAAAAATTTCTTCATAATGATCTTTTTAAAGATAAGTGTCAAAAATAATGAAAATGTGACACCAGATGGCAATTTCTTTTACAATAATGTTTTATGATGATTACTTTTTCATTTAAACTATTTTACAGCCTATCCTGCTCTGCTGTTTTCCTGATTGTTCTTACATTTTTCACAGACTGATTTCCAAAATTAAATTTTAATGAAAGGGTAATACCCTGTACATCCATATAATCCAGAAAATAATTATCCTGGTTGGCATATTGGGTACTTACCTTTTGCCCTGTAGTCCTGAAGATATCACTGACTACCAAAGCTGCTTCAAGCTTTTTATTACAAAACTTTCTGTTCATCGCGAAATAGGCAGTCCAGGTAGCAGAAATCCGGAACGTCCCTTGTATCCCCGGAGAATAATAACGGTGTCCCATCTCCATTTTCCAGTCGCTGCTTTTATCCAGGGTAAAGCTTGTAGAGATATTGGAAACCCAGTTCAGGACTTTATTTTTATACAATATTCCGTCAATTCCGGTGAAGTAATTCTCATTATGTTCAAGGTTTTCAGACAGGATGATATTCCACCACGGCCTGACCTGGAAATTTTTATATAAGCTTACTCCAAATGCTTCTCCTTTTTCAATATTTGTAAAATGATAAATCAGACTGTTCGTACCCGGTTCCTGAAATGAGATCTCCATAGACGGGTACAGCTCTTTACGGTAATAGAAATCCAGGTTCCAGTCTTTCCATGAATAGGTAAGATTCAGATTATGAGTGATCGTTGCTTTCAGTTTAGGATCTCCCTGATAATATGAAAACAGGTTATAATATGATTTTGCAGGATTCAGCCATGAATAAGAAGGCCTGCTGATCCGTTTTCCGTAAGAAAACCCGAATTCATGCTTACTTTCTGTAGTATATTGCACATAAAAAGTCGGAAAAAACTTCCAGTAATTGCTTTTATTAAGCTCATAGGGTTCAGAAACAACTCCTTCAAGATCCGTCATCTCTGCACGGAGCCCCCCTTTGAAGTTCCATTTTCCAATATTGTAGGCAAGCGATGAATACAGGCTAAAATTATGTTCCTTATAATCAAAAATACTGCTTTTTTCAGGCCGGTACTGCAGTGTTCCACTTTCATTATCCGAAAAATCAAGCTTACTATTGGTCTTTACAAAACTGTATTTTATCCCGGATTCCAGCTCCAGCTTATCTGCTTTCCACTGATAATCCAACTGGGTAGAATACAGCTGAACATCTGCTTTATTTTGGGTCAGAAAATTGTCTTCCCTTGGAGGCTGGCCTGCAAAATTAAGATGGGTAATCACATTTTGGTACTTGCTGGCATTATTTCCAGTGAAATAATTGATCCATGACAGACTGCTCTCTTTATTCAGCTTCCTGTCTACCTGGAAACTTAAAGAATTATTGATCGTACGTGAGTAATGATCATTGATCGTTGTATAATCAGATTCTGCAGTATTCTGGCTGTTATAGATCAGTGTAGGAACATTATAAATCCCATGGGATTTTGGAGAAAAATACCCTGAATAATTAAGGCTTAGATTGGTAAGACTGTCCAATTCATATTCTACATTAAAGTTCAGGGTATTCTGGTTAGTGTTTTTATCCTTCCTGTTCATCGTACTGACCCATCTGGTCTGGCTCTCCGGATAATTGACATAGTCTGTCCCTTCTCTGTAGTACGTTCCTAAGCCCCTGTAATAGCTTCCCATAACGGAAAGCTTATCTTTTTTATAATATTGGGAAAGGCCAAATACACCTTTCGCATATTGTGTCTGCACATATTTGGATGAGAGAATTCCCCGGTAGCCTTCAATTTTGTTCTTTTTCATGACAATATTCAGTACTGCGCTTCCTGAAGCTTCATATTTTGCTGGCGGATTGGTAATCACCTCTACAGACTTTATCTCATCCCCCTGGGTATTTTCCAAAAGGTTTTTGAGCTCATCTCCTGTAAGCATTACTTTTTTATCGTTAATTGTTACCAGAATACCTGTGCCTCCCTTCACGGCAAGTACATTATTGTTGACGGTTACACCCGGGGTATTTTTTAAAATCTCCCATGCATTAAGCGAAGAAATATTGCTGTTTTCCACATTGAATTCAAGGCGGTCTACTTTTCGCTTTACCAATGGTTTCCGTTTGGTCATAACGACTTCTTCTATTTCCTGTGATTCTTTTTTAAGGATAATCTGCAATGTTTCAGGCTTTTCCAGATCCAGTTTCTTTTCATACAATGAATATCCTTTACCTTTAACAGTCAATTTTATACCCTGCTCTGAAACACCTTCCCATGTAAAGTTTCCATTATTATCTGTTTCCAGTTCTTTGATCAACGTACCCTGTGCATCATACAGCTCAATCTTCACTGCCGAAAGTTTTTCATTTTCCGCATTTTCAACGGTTCCTGCAATTTTTTGTTTCTGATTCTGAGCGAGAATCAATACCGGAAAGCACAGGAAAAAAATAATTTTATTCATGATTACATATGTTTTTTAAAGAGATAAAGCAGTGTTTGCTTTGTTCTGCGATACAAAATTCCATATTGGGAGGGACATTTCCAGTTAATGGAAGGTTAATGATGGGTTAATGTCCTTTCCCGTTGTAACATGAAAAAAAGAACTCTCCGCTGCCAGTCCGGACGCAATGATCTATTGATAAAATTCTATGGTTAATAAAAGGTTAATACCTCAATAATTTTTCATGAAAATGGCTAAAGCTTTATCTTTGTTTTAATGATGTCCAAAAGCAAAAATCTCCTCTTCCTCTTTGCCACTTTGTTCCTTCTTCTGCTGGGAATCCAGGTTTACTTTATGTATAAAACCTACCAGGTGAAGGAAAGGGATATCTACAGATCCGTCAATGACGAACTTACCAATTATTCTGACAAGCTGGAAAACATCCATGATGCCAAGGAAATGAAAAGCGATACCCTGCAGAGAATCATCATCCGGTATTACAATAAAGAGATCAGCCAAAAGGATTTTTTTAAGCATTTTGTTGAGGACAGAAAAGCAAACAGTGAGAGACTCAACCGTTATATAGAGAGCCGCCTCCGGAAAGACGGATACAAAATCGCGGCAAGGATTCAATATACTTCCATCATACATCTTCCGGACAGCACCAAGGTTATTGACCGGCCGATCACGATTTATGAAACAAAAGATAAAGTAAAAAAACCTAAAATCTCAAGTACAGGAACCTGGCGAACCTCTTCCACCAGGGAAACTAAAGGAATTGAAACAACAAACGAAAGAGACACTTTCTTTATCAAAAGTCAGACTGATTTTGAAATTGAAAACATCAAAAGTATTGTTTTCAAAGAGCTTACCTTATTGATCATCTGCTGTATCATATTGCTGGCAAGTGTTCTTCTGCTGTATATTTTTACCATTAAGAATCTGATCAAACAGCAAAAGCAGGTAGAAGTACTCCATACTGTGGTTGATAATATCTCTCATGAGTTTAAAACCCCTATCGCTACATTAAAAATAGCATCCAAAACCTTAAAAAAAGGATGGAATCCGGACACTCTTCCACTGATAGACCGCCAAATTTCAAGGCTCGAAAGCCTGATGCTTCAGCTTCATAAGGATGAAATCCCTGACGAGATCATTGCTATACAGCCTGAAGACTGGGATTTTTTCATCAAGGATCTGGCATTTACCTATCCCCAGACTGAGTTTAAATATGACAGCAAGGTTTCACATCCTTTTCCTTTTGACAAAAACCTCATGGAAACGGTCATCAAAAACTTATGTGAAAATAGTGTAAAATATGGTGCTTCTGCGATCAGCATACATATAGAAACAGCCTCCCAACATCTGGAAATTGAAGTTTCTGATAATGGCCAGGGTATGGAAAACAATGAATTAAAGAACATTTTTGAAAAGTTCTACAGAATACAGGCCAATAATATCCATAACAGTAAAGGGCTTGGGCTCGGGCTTTATTTTGTCAAAAAGATCATTACAGCCTATAACGGTAAAATAAGTGTATCCAGCCACCCTGGTACAGGAAGTACTTTTAAAATAGCAATCCCATATGAAAACTAAAATCCTTCTGACAGAGGACGACCCGGATTTCGGAATGATCCTGAAACAATATCTGGAACTGGAAGATTTTGAAGTCAGCTGGTTCCAGGATCCTGAAGAGGTGGTAAAGCTTATTACTTCAGATTTTCCTTTTCATATTGGTATCCTGGATGTAATGATGCCCAATATTGACGGCTTTTCCCTGGCTAAAATGATCTTAAAGGAAAGAAACAGTTTTCCATTATTGTTTTTAACAGCCAAAAATCAGAAAATTGACAGGCTCACCGGCCTGAAAATAGGTGCTGACGATTATATTCCCAAACCCTGTGATCCCGAAGAGCTGGTTTTAAGGATTAAAAATATATTGAAAAGAACTTTACCGGTCGTCACGGAACCCTATATACAAATCGGGAAATATCATTTGGACACAAAGAAGCTTCAGCTTTCTCATCCGGATGGAACCGTACGGCTGACCGTCCGGGAGCAGGAACTTCTTTTATATCTTTTGAAGCATAATCACTCTATGATCACCAGAGATAACATCCTGGATCATATCTGGGAAACCAATGATTACTTCACAGGCAGAAGTCTTGATGTATTTATCAGCAGGCTCCGGAAATATTTCAGCAATGATCCTGAAGTAAAAATCCAATCCCTCAGAGGAATTGGATTTGAGGTTGATTTTCCAACCGGAAATTCTTTATAGAGAAAGATTCACAATAACCGGAAAGTGATCTGACGGATAAAGAAGATTTTCCCTTCTATCATTGATATGCCTGTGAGATTTGATCTTAAAGCCTGTTGTGAAGATATAATCGATCCTGTCTTTAGGGACCTCGTTCACATTAAAGGCGGTAAAAGTTCCTACAGGGCCATAGTGTTTGGTTTCTGAATGGTAAAAAGTATCTTTCATATGTTGGGAAAGTATCTTAATCGGTTCAGTATCATCGGTCAGGTTAAAATCTCCGCTCAGCGTTACAGGAAGATTCTTTGGGTTCAGCTCTTTGATCTTTTTCAGGATTAGTTCTGAGGATTTTACTCTTGCTATATTTCCTATGTGATCAAAGTGAAGATTCATTGCGAGAAACTCTTTTTTTGATTTTTTATCTTTAAAAAAGGCATAGCTGCAGATCCTGTTCAGAGCAGCGTCCCAACCTTTTGAAGGTTTCTCTGGTGTTTCGGATAGCCAGAACGTCCCTGATCTTATGACTTCAAGCCTGTTGGTATCGTAAAAAATAGCGGAAAATTCACCTTTTTCTTTCCCGTCATCTCTTCCTACGCCTATATAGTCGTAATTCTTCAGTCCGTTTTTAAGATCTTTCATCTGTTCCGGAAGCGCTTCCTGCACTCCGAAATAATCAGGATGGTAATAGGTTAATAAATCTGCAACATCCTGTTTCCTCTGCGGCCATGAGTTTTCTTTATCCGACTCTACATTGAGTCTGATGTTGAAACTCATTACAGTAAAATCCTGTGAGAGCCCCAATGTAAAAAACATCAGGGCTAAGATTGTCCATCTGAAATTCATAACGGTATATTTACATTTAAACAACAAACATAAGAATTCTCCGCCAGAGAGGCTTCAACAGCCTTTCATTATATTGTTAAATTATCTTTATCTTCTTCTATAGATATAAAATAGTCATGAAATTCAGTCTCTGAAACCGGTTCCTCACTTTCAAGCTTTACAACACCTATGGTCTTATAATAAGCAGCCAATCTGATATGCTTACTATTGAGAAGGACTTCAAGCTTTTTTAAATTTATATCTTTCCTTAAAACAGCCAGATAAACAATCATAGATATACTTGTATTAATCCGTTTCCTATGTCTCTGTATTTTATTCCTTCAATCGGCCTGGCTTTATTTTCAATGAGCTCCCAGATCTCTTTAGCCGATTGATCAGGAAACTGTTCCATATACAAAGCTGCCAATCCTGAAACATGTGGTGCCGCCATGCTGGTGCCGCTCATGGCATAGTAAAAGTAACTTTTGTTCTTTGAGTTTTTAGGATAGGCACTTATAATGTCCACCCCGGGAGCACAGACATTGATACTCCCTCCCGTTGAAGGATTCAGACCGGCATTCGAAAATTTTGCTACTCTCATTTGTCCGTCAACAGCAGCAACAGCCATTATGGATTTTGAATTGGCTGGCATTGAGACAGGCTGTGGGATCTGCGGCCTGCTGCTGTCATTTCCTGCTGCCGCTATAATGAGACAGTTGTTTTCCAATGCTCTTTCTCCTATTGTTTCAAAAAGAACCGAAGGCTGATCATTAAGCTTCACCGGAGCTGCCAGAGAAAGGGATAATATTCTGAATTGTTTCGTAATGGCCCAGTCTATCGCATCAATAACACTGCCCGTGGTACCTCTCCCGTTATCCGAGAGCACTTTTGCAATCTTCAGATTGCAGCCGCCCGCAATTCCATATCGTTTTCCCGTATCACTTCTGATGTTTCCTGCAGCAATACCTGCACAATGAGTACCATGTCCGTTAGGATCTCTGTTCCAGTCTTCTCCGTCAATGAAAGATTTACCTTCAATTTCTTCGGATGAAAAATCAGGGTGGGAGGTTTCAAGTCCTGTATCCAGGATACAGATATCAATCCCTTTTCCCGTATACTGAGCATTTTCCAGTCCAATAGCCTTCAGTCCCCATTCCATTTCAACCAATGATTTTTGGGGTAAAGGTTTATTGGTGACATATTTTTCAAGTTCTGAAATTTTTTCTGCGAGCCCGGCCGATTGTTTTTTAAGCTCGCTGATCAGCTGCAATTCATCTGCGGGAAAAAATTCCCGTTCTTTTTCATAATAAACAATAGAATTCGACTGATTTTTCACAGCGCTTTTCAATTGCTCTTCATCCATATCTTCCACCACAAGAATTCCCAGATTTTTATACAGCACACCGTTATCCTGATCAATAATTTCATAGGAACGGTTTTCTTTAGAGAGAAACTCCGAGGAAGTAATGCTCACTTCCAGCTCTTTCTCTATCTTTTTGAGTGCATTTTTCTGCTGATCTTTCAGCAGAACGATATATCTTCCGGTTTCCATATTATTCTTTTTTTTAAATTATCCTCAGAAATACCTTTTCCAGAATAAGGAAAATATCTTCCGGAATGACGGTCAGTCTGAGCTTCTTGTTAATACCTGATATCGCTGTATTCTGTGTAACCAGCGAATTCCAGAAACTTTCAATCCTGGGAACAGAATTCAGCTCTTTCAGTTTCTCATCATCCAAAATACCGTTCTGGTATAATGAAACAATGATTCCTGAAACAAGTTCTTCCGCGTCATCCAGCTTTTTGCTTTCCTTAGAATAGATTTCCATCAGAATATCATAAATCCCTTCCATTCCATTGAATGAGAATCCCCAGAGAAGATCACGCCTTCCGGTCGTTATTTTCTCCATTTTTATAGGATTAAAGCCTCTTTTGACCGTTGATACCAGATTCATGATCTTCAAAACCTCAGATTCATGACTGGTGTTCCCTTTGGTACGGAAATAGTCCAGAACCTCATTGAGAAATCCCTCAAACCGGGAATCAAAGTCAAAAGATTTTGACAGGTATAAAGCCTGGACTTCATTGAAATGCTCCAGAAGTTCTTTAATTTTCTGTACCGTATAATGAATAAGTTCCTGCATTACTCAAAAGTTATCTGTTCAATTTCTTTACCGTCTTTATCCTTGTATGACACAATCCTTATTCCCTCCTCCTCCATTTCCACATGAAGGTTGATGAATAGCTTATCCTTGTCTTCTGCTGCTGATGTATTGGGATCTATGTAAATGTTGTTCAGTTTTGCATTGACCAGTGTATACTTGTTCAGTAAGATCTTTGAAAAAATTTCTTTCATTTCGTCTATTTCTTCTTCGGCGGTCCCATCCTGAGGCCGAAAGATCCCAGAATTAAGGAACTTGATTTTGTTCCTGAGATCCAGCTTGAGCACTTCATTGGCAGGGAGCTTACCGAATTTCTGATCATTGTTTTCAAGTTTTCTGAACAGCGATTTGATTTCTTCAGTCTGGATCTGTTTTTTGGTAATTTCGGGAATATTCAGCTTTTTCTCTTTATTCGCCAGACGGATTCTTTCATTCATTTCTGAAACGAACTGATCCTGATCCAGTTTAAAGTTATATTTAGAAGACGAATCTATATCTGTGATCTTGATCGGAATATCCATTTTTACACTGGGCAGAGCATACCGTGGAACCTTAAAGTATTTAAGATATTCATGCCGGGCATATTCTTTTGCAATGAGAACAGCATTCTCATCAGCCTTTTTACGAGCCTGAATTATCTCGTTGTTGAGATAATCCAGGTAATCTGATAATTTTATCATCTTCGTAAAATTTGTTATTGTGAAAGAAGTCCGAGAACTTTTTCAAGACCTGCAGGCATTTCATCATTGGTTGCCCGCACTTTTACTCCGAGAGAGTATTCTTTTTCCACTTTGATTCCTGTACTGGAAGTTCTTTTATAAGACACATCCACTTTGAATTTCACAGGGCCCCATCCACCGGATACTCCTGCATTGATTCCAAATTCATCACTTACATCTTTGGTATACGTCGAATTCAGCTTAACGTTAAAATCTACCTCACAGGTTTCAATTCTGAAACTTGGAACGTTCAGCAGCGCTATAAAAGGAACTGTAAGTTCTACCGGATCAGGGATTGTTTTCGGATTGGCATTGCTTACAGGCTCATCAGGTTTAAAATCCGGGTTAGGAATGTTTTTGGTATATTTAAACTCTGCCATTCTCAATTTTTTCGGACTATTCGGGTTGGCAGGGTCTGTAAGCTCAAAACCGACCTCATTAATAAAGTTGACAGTAGCAATAGAGGCATTAGACTGCGCTTTTACACAGGCATCCAGCGGTCCGCCGATAATGGTAGCGAAATCAATGCTTCCTAATTCTGCCGCAAAATCTGCGCTGGCAGCATCTGAAGTTTTGAAGATCTCTTCATCAGCAGCTATTTTTCCTGCAATAAGCTTCATGATTTCTGAAGACGCTCCGGCAAAAGATTTTTCCCACTTTTCATCATAATTTTTTTTGAAATCTTCTACGATACTCAGCAATTCTTTATTGGTAAGTGTTCCCAGTTCTGAAGTTTCAATTCCTGAAACCTTTTCATAAACGGCTGGGGTAAGAACTTTTTCTACTCCTGATAAAAGGTCGATCAGTTCATTTTTTGTTTTTTTGGCATGGCTTGATTCAAGCACTGATTTTAATGTTTCCATGGTATTTTGTTTTTAAATTAATATTGTCAGACAAAATTATCTCACAAAAAACCAAAACACCAGAGGAAAATCCCTTGACCTGTCCCGGAAAAACACCCTAAAAATAAAAGCCTAAACTTATGGTTGTAAAGTTTAGGCTTTTTAAAATGAGAATATCTTGGTGATATGCACACACAGAGCAATTTTATGCCGGTGTCCAGCTATTATTTTTAGGATCTACATCTGGAACTACTGATTCCGGATCCAGCTTCACCTCATCTATCTCTTTATCTGAATCTACTTTGAAGGTCCATTCAGTGTTTCTTTTCCAGACTTCTACAGGTATCTTCACCGTTTTCACCGTTCCATCCCTGAACTTTACCTGAACGGTGGTAGGCATTGGCATCTGGCCAAGATTTTCAACGGTGATCTGAGCTCCGTTTTTAAAATTGCCATTGATGTACGTGACATTCTTTACCGACTGATCAATTTTCCATTTGTTAAAGAACCAACCTCTCCAGAACCAACTCAGCTCTTCACCGGAAACATTTTCCATCGTATGGAAAAAATCCCACGGAGTAGGATGTTTAAATGCCCAACGGTTAATATAGGTTCTGAATGCCTTATCAAATTTTTCGGGTCCCAGAACCGCCTCTCTCAAAACAGCCAACCCTGTAGCCGGCTTATAATAAGCCAAAGCTGCAATATTTCTTTCTCTCATATTGTCCGGTCCTACCATGATAGGCTCCAGATTGTCATTCATCATATAACCTCCTGATCGGGCAAGGTTACTTTTTGTGTAGTATTCTCCCTTATTAAAAGCCTCTGTCGAAAGACTATTGATAAACGTATTAAACCCTTCATCCATCCAGGCAAATAATCTTTCATTCGAACCTACGATCATAGGAAACCAGTTGTGCCCAAATTCATGATCCGTCACTCCCCAGAGACCTTTACCTTTTGAATTCATGTGACAGAAAACAATTCCCGGATATTCCATTCCGCCTTCGTTTCCTGCAACATTGGTGGCTGCCGGGTAGGTATATTCATACCATTTCTGCGAATAGTGCTCTATTGCCGCCTTTGTATATTCTGTAGATCTGCCCCATGCTTTATCACCGGCACTTTCAACAGGATATGCTGAAACAGCCAATGACTTTTTACCGCTTGGGAGATTAATTTTCGCCGCATCTATGATAAATCCTTCGGAAGACGCCCAGGCAAAGTCTCTTGCCTGTACAATTTTAAATTTCCAGGTCTTTGTCCCGGAAGGTTTGTTTTTACCAATTTCAGGCTCAGGACGTATCATTACCGTTTTGTCGCTGGCTCTCGCCTGATTCCATCTGCTGATCTCCTCTTTGCTGTACACCTCCTTTTCATTAAGCAGCTCGCCTGACGCCACAACATAATGGCTGGCCGGCACCGTAATATCAGCTGTGATATTTCCATATTCCAGATAAAATTCCGAAGCTCCCAGATAAGGCAAAGTATTCCATCCCATTACATCATCATAAACACACATTCTCGGATACCATTGAGCCATGGTAAATATCTTCCCGTTTTTTGTATCCTGTATTCCCATTCTGTCTGAACCGTATTCGGGAGAGATAAAAGAATAATCAATTGTAATTTTCGCCACTCCGCCTCGTGATTTCAGTTCTTTAGGCAGGTCGATCTGCATTCTTGTATCTGTAATGGTATATTTTACCGCTTTACCATCAAGTTTCACTGACTTGATCTTATAACCACCTTCAAGCTCCTCACCATGAGCTCCGTTTCTGCTGCCTGACAAAGGAACTACGGCATTACCACGTGAGTCATTTGCGAATAAGTTCTGATCCAGCTGCAGCCAGAGAAAGCCCAGCTGATCAGGACTGTTATTGGTATAGGTAATCTCTGCAGTACCGGAAAGTTCTTTTTTATTTTCATTCAGGCTGATATTCAAATGATAATCTGCTGAATTCTGCCAATAGGCATGCCCCGGCTGCCCGCTTGCAGAACGGGTTTCCGTGCCTGTCTGCGGATAAAAGAAAGGTTTAAAAGCTTCTACATAATCATATTTTGGGGTTTCCTGTGCATATCCGGATCCCGAAAAAAGAAAAACGGCAACTGTCGAAACAAGTATCGGAAGTTTACAATTCATTTTTTAAAAAGTTTATACATAGGTAAAAAAAACTCCCGGATTTGTTACAGATCCGGGAGCTTTTTTCTTATGAATTTAATTAATTTGATTTTTTTGCCTTAATCATGGCCTCCAATGCGTCCCACATTTCAGCAGGAATCTCTTCGAGCATATTAAACTCTCCTGCTCCCTGAAGCCATTCACCACCATCTATGGTTACGACTTCACCATTCATATAAGCCGAGTAATCTGAAACCAGATAAGCAGCAAGATTAGCCAGTTCCTGATGTTCTCCTACTCTTCTCAACGGAACTTTCTTTCTCATATCGAATTTTTCCTGAAGGTCTCCCGGAAGAAGCCTGTCCCAGGCTCCTTTAGTAGGGAATGGTCCCGGAGCGATCGCATTGAAACGGATACCATACTTAGCCCATTCCACCGCTAAAGATCTTGTCATTGCCAAAACTCCGGCCTTTGCGCAGGCAGACGGCACAACATAAGCTGAACCTGTCCATGCATATGTAGTCACAATATTCAGTACGGTTCCCGGAGTTTTAGATGCTATCCAGTGTTTTCCTATAGAGAGTGTACAGTTTTTTGTTCCTTTTAATACAATATCCAAAATAGAATCAAAAGCAGAATGAGTCAACTTTTCCGTGGGGGAAATAAAGTTTCCGGCAGCATTATTCAAGAGAATATCAATCTTCCCAAATTCTTTCAAAGTGGCTTCTTTCATAGCTTCCACCTCATCCCAGCTTCTCACATCACAAGCTACACAAAGGACTTTACCTCCTGTTTCATCCTCCAGCTCTTTAGCTGTTGTCTGAAGTTTTTCAAGATTTCTGGAAGTAATCACTACATTCGCTCCCAACTCAAGAAAATATTTGGTCATGGCTTTTCCTAAGCCACTTCCTCCTCCGGTTACAATCGCTACTTTATCTTTTAGCGCCCCTTCGCGCAGCATGGGTTGTGTATATAGACTCATAAAATATTTTTTCTTAAAAGTAATAAATATTAAAATGCAAAGTTTTAAAAAGCATTGAGAAATGATGTCATAAATAGTTATTCTTTACATCATTTTGAAAAACAACGCCCATCACAATCCCAATTCAATAAAAAACAACCCGATCATTAATGATCAGATTGTTCTTAATGTACTTTTAAATATAATTTAGGAAACAACTACTCCTTTGAAGGAAAGTGTTTTAGGAGTTTTACTATCGCTTGTTGTAACATTAACTGTTTTCATAAACATTCCCAGGGCTGCTGCATTATAGCTTGCTTCTACAAATCCTTTTTTCCCGGGAAGGATCGGCGTTTTCGTATAATCTGCCGTTGTACAGCCACAAGATGGTGCTACATTTTCTATCACAATGGGTTTTGAAGAGGTATTGGTAAACTCAAATCTGATCAGTTTCGGTTTTCCCTGGGGAATATTTCCCACATCAATAGATTCTGATTTCCATTTGATGACATCAGCGATTGCTTTTACAACAGTAGTATTTTCAACAGGAAATACACCTGCATAAAACGGAGAGTATGCCAAAACGGCTAAAAGAGCTGTGATTTTTAATTTTTTCATGAGTACAAATTTTTGTTAGACGTTAAAATTTTCTTTTTTAATACAGCAAATGTAAAGGTCATTATTGATCCGGCTTGTTAACCGCTCTCAAACATTTGTTAATAAGTTGTTAATGACAAAAGATAAATAGATATTTTTGGATAATATTGCTTCTGTAAATGGAGATCAAGAAACTTAATATTATTATTACTCTTGGGTTTGTCGCTATCATTGGTATTTTGATAGCCCAGCTTCTATGGACCAGGCAGGCGTATAATCTTGAGGATAAAAAATTTAACCAAACAGTTAATATCGCTTTACTGGAAGTGGTGGAAAAACTGTCAGGAGGAAAAACTTCATTTACTGAAAGCCCAATACAGAATATCTCCAATGATTATTATGTGGTTAATATCAACAACGAATTCCATCCCACAGTTCTCGAACATTACTTAAAAACAGAATTTACCCGCTTCCAAATCAACACCAATTATGTTTATGCGTTATATAATTGCCATAGCGACAGGATGATCTATGGAAAATATGTTTCCACCCATCAGAAAAACCCAGATAATAAGGTCATCAAATTTCCCAAACATAAGAACCTCGTCTATTATTTTTCCATACGTTTTCCGGATAAGGCCACCTATCTGGTAAGTTCTTTGCGGTTTTGGTATCTGCTTACATTTGCCCTTATTATCATTCTTCTCGTGTATGTATATTCTATCTATACGATCATTCAGCAGAAGAAATTCTCAGAGCTTCAAAAGGATTTCATCAATAATATGACCCATGAGTTCAAAACTCCGCTGTCTTCAATATTGCTGGCATCAGAAGCGCTTACAAAACAGGAATTAATAAAGGAAAATCCCAAACTAAAGACCTATACTTCCATTATTACCGACCAAAGTTATAAGCTTAACAGTCACATTGAAAAAATATTAAATATTGCAAAAAACGATGCCTCAGGATTGTCATTGAAACTTCAAAAGATCGTTTTATTACCATTCATTACGGAAATTGCAGACTCCATAAAGCAAAAGAATGAAGGTCTTACTATCCGGATAGACATTGATCAAACAAGCTCGGTCATTGCGGATGAATTCCATTTTACCAACATCGTCTACAATATTCTGGATAACTCGATAAAGTATTGTGAGACCACACCTGATATTCTCATATCTTCCTTTAAAGATTCAAAAGGGTTATATTTAAAATTTAAAGATAACGGGATCGGAATTCCATCGAAAAATATTCCTCATATTTTTGATAAATTTTATAGGATAACTACTCAGAAAAGCGATGAGGTCAACGGTTTTGGATTAGGATTGTTCTATGTCAAAAAGATCGTCCAGCAGCACAACTGGAAAATTTCAGTTGAAAATAATACCGATAAAGGAATCACCATTACCCTGTTTTTACCATTTTAAAAGTAATAATGTGCAAGCCATGGAAAAATCTAAAATTTTATATGCAGAGGATGATAAGACGATAGCCTTCCTGATTCAGGACAGCCTGGAAAGCTATTATGAAATCTGCTGCTACCCTGATGGAAGATCCGCATTGGAAGCATTCAATACTCAAAATTTTGACATTTGCCTTTTAGATATCATGATGCCTGAAATCAACGGATTTGAGCTGGCTCAGTATATCCGTGATAAAAATACCGAAATTCCCATCATTTTCATTTCCGCCAAAGCGCTGAAAGAAGACAGGATCAAAGGGCTCAAAATTGGTGCAGATGATTATCTTGTAAAACCGTTCAGTATTGAAGAGCTGATCCTGAAAATTGAAGTTTTTCTAAAACGTTCAAAGAAAACGAGTACCTATCCGCCACAATACAAGGTCGGGAAATATGACTTTGATCCTAACAACTATACTTTACAGGATTCATTCAATACCATTAGTCTTACCCAAAGAGAGTCTGAGCTGCTGCTCTATTTTATCCGTCACAAAAATACGGTTCTGAAAAGACAGGATATTCTAAAGGCCATTTGGGGAGATGATGATTATTTTATGGGAAGGAGTCTGGATGTATTTATTTCAAGGTTGAGAAAAGTGTTTGTGAATGAAGAAAATATCTCCATCGAAAATTTGCACGGCATCGGTTTCAGATTTTCTGAAAAATAAACATGAAAGAGTTTTTTATAAATTAAAGAAAGAGAGAAGTGTACATTCTTTGAATTTTTAATTAATTTTATCTTTTAATAATCTACTTTTCATGAAAAATCCCGGAACTGCCATTTTTCTTTCATTACTGTTCTTCACCTCAGCCTTTAAAGCCCAAAGATTCGAAAAGCTCTATCAATATGTAAACCCATTGATCGGAACTGAAAAAATGGGGCACACCTATCCTGGTGCTACTTTTCCTTTTGGAGCCGTACAGCTAAGTCCGGAGACGGATACCATTTCTTACGAACTTAATGGCAAATATAATGGTGAAGTTTATAAATACTGTGCAGGATACCGCTATGAAGATAAAACGATTGTAGGTTTCAGTTCCACACACTTCAGCGGAACGGGACATTCTGACCTGGGAGATTTTCTCATAATGCCTACAGTGGGAAAATTACAGCTTAATCCCGGTACAGCAACTCGTCCGGAAAGTGGCTACAGAAGCAGATTTTCCCACCAGAATGAAACAGCAGAAGCAGGATATTATAAAGTGAAACTGGATGACCATAATATTCTTGCGGAATTAACCGCAACATCCAGAGTGGGAGTTCACCGTTACACATTTCCAAAATCTGACCAGGCACATATTATTCTTGACCTGATGGCCGGCATTTACCATTATGACGGAAAAAATATCTGGACCTATGCGCGTGTGGAAAATGGGAATACAATTACAGGATACCGACAGACAAATGGCTGGGCAAGAACCAGAACCGTTTATTTTGCCATAAAATTTTCAAAGCCTTTTAAAAATTACGGACAGCAGAACTATGATGATAAGCAGGTATACAAAGGGTTTTGGAGAAAATTTGACCAGACTAAGAATTTCCCGGAGATCGCAGGCAAAAATCTGAAAATGTATTTTGATTTTGATACTCAGGAAAACGAAGCTATTGAGGTCAGACTTGCCATTTCTCCCGTAAGCCAGGCCAATGCATTAGAAAACCTTGAGAAAGAAAGCGGAAATTTATCCTTTGACCAGGTTAAATCCAAAGCACAGGAAAGCTGGAACAAGGAACTGAATAAAATCATCATCAAAGGCTCCGATACGGAAAAGATCAATTTTTATACAGCCATGTACCATACCTTTATCAATCCTACTACCTATATGGATGTGAACGGAGAATATAAAGGTCTGGACCAAAACGTTCATAAAGCGACAGATTTTACCAATTACACCACATTCTCTCTGTGGGATACTTACCGGGCACTGCATCCTCTGTTTAACATTATCCAACCCAAACGGAATAATGATATGGTAAAATCTATGATGGCCCATTACAATCAGTTTTCCATGAAAATGCTGCCGATCTGGTCTCATTATGCCAATGACAACTGGTGTATGAGCGGTTATCACAGTGTAAGTGTCGTTGCAGATGCTATCATTAAAGGGAATTATGACGGAGATCCCAAAGAAGCGCTAAAAGCCTGCATAGAAACAGCTAACAAAAGAGATTATGAAGGCATCGGACAGTATATTGACCTAGGTTATATTCCTGCTGAAAAAAACGGCACCTCAGTTTCAAATACACTGGAATATGCTTATGATGACTGGGCTATTGCTCAGCTGGCAAAATATCTGGGAGAAACGGAAATTTACAGTCAATTCATCAAGCGCTCTGAAAACTGGAAAAATAATTTTGATAAAACGATTGGGTTCATGCGTCCCCGTCTGGCTGACGGAAGCTTCAAAAAAGATTTTGACGTATTAAGCACCCACGGACAAGGATTTATTGAAGGAAACTCCTGGAACTACAGTTTCTTTGTTCCGCAGAACCCGGATGAACTGATCAACATGATGGGAGGCAAGAAAAAATTTGCAGCAAAGCTGGACGAATTATTCACCATGCATCTTCCTGATGAGTTTTTTGCAGATACTGAAGACATTACAAGAGAAGGAATCATCGGGGGATATGTTCATGGGAACGAACCTGCACATCATGTAGCCTATCTTTATAACTGGGCAGGACAGCCCTGGAAAACCCAGGCACAGATCCGCCGTATTTTAGAAATGCAGTATAAGGCAACACCTGATGGATTAGGTGGAAATGATGACACCGGCCAGATGAGCGCATGGTATATTTTGAGCTCTTTAGGCTTTTACCCTGTTGCTCCCGGCTCGGAAAACTACTCTATCGGAAGTCCCGCAGTTGATCATGCAGTGCTGAATCTGGAAAACGGAAAGACCTTTGAGATCGAGGCGATCAACCAAAGCCCGAAAAATGTATATGTTCAGAAAGTTCTTTTAAATGGAAAAGAAATTAAGAGCTTTATCCTGAAGCATTCTGAGATTATGAATGGTGGGAAGCTGATTTTCTATATGGGCAGCAAGGCGAAAAGGTAAAATCGTAAAAGGAAAGGCCAACATGGATATTTCTGACCAATGCAATGAATTATTAAATAAAAAAATCTCTCGCAGATTGGGCAGATTAAGCAGATGATTGGGATTAAAAAAGTGGAATTGGCTCTATCTGTGAAAGCTAAAAAGGAGGACTTTTCCTTATTTTTTCGCTAACATTTCATAAGTTTTGGCTGAAGCTAATGGAGTATTTTACAATTAAAGAGGCTGTCTCAAAAGTGTCATTCTGAATGAAATGCAATGAATGAAGAATCTCAAACAACTGATCTTCAATAAGATTCTTCCTTCGTCAGAATGACAAAAGCCGAATTATTTGACTTTTTGAGATAGCCTCCTACTAAATCTATTGTTTTTCTGAACACTTTTCTTTAAATAATTTGGTTCCTTCAGTTTGTTCCAGATCTTTTAACTTCCTTAATGCTGTGCATGCTACATCGACGTTATTCAGGGCTAATGAAATTGATGCCACATTATACAATGCTTCAGTATTTGTATTATCATCCTCATGCGCTTTATTGAAAAAGTAGATTGCATTCTCAAATTTTTGTTTGTTGGTAGCTTCCACTCCTTTATTGAAATTCTCTGCAGAAGCATATTTATTTTTTATATTGATTCCAATCCGCTTACCTTCTTCACCAGAAAAAATCCTATTAAAAAACCCTATATTACCATAACCATCTTCAGCTTTACTTTTGAAACGATAAGGAATAATGATTGTTTCAAAGTTCTCAAATCCTGTTATATCCCATACTTTATAGTTCTGTTGTAAAGTCGTTTTGAATAAATCAAGACTTTTCCGACTATTTTTATTCTGATTTATATTGTCTATTTTCAATCCAATTTCCTGTTTTTTAGGGAAAATTCTGATTTCTCCGTCCACAGTAAAATCGTGAGTATATTTTTTGTCTATGTAGGTACTTAGCAGTTCACTAATGATGTTTTTTGTCAACGTCGGTGTTACATTTCGGGAAGTAATCACAATAGAATCACCTATTGTTTTATCGGTAAAATCTTTTATAAGGACAGAAGTTTTTACAAACCACATCTTTCTTATCTTATCTGGAAAAGTTATCCCATCCGTTTTCTGTATAACAATTAATGAATCAGATGTTAGTTTTTCAACCTGATAAGCAGACTTATCGGAAAACCGAATCAAATTCTTCTCAAATTTTAAATCTATACATTTTGTCCTCTCTACAGCCCAAGGATCAATATGCTCACACATCTTGTTTCCGTTAAATTTCCACACCAAAAATCCGTATGATCCTGTTGATAAATCCCGACTACCATCAAGCATTTTAGATTTCACTTTTGTCCACGATGAGTTTGATAGTAGCTGTGTATTTATTTGTGAACTAAGTTGTGAAGAAACTGATAATAATAAGATCAAAAAAAACTTATACATAAATATTGGTTATTATTTTTTAAGTACAAAACTACATAAATTAAACTATGTGTAAATTTTAAAAAGCCCAAAAATCATTAAACTCAATCATTTGCTAAATCCGTATGATCTACGGGAAGAATTAAAAAACGGCCTAATAATTTTTATTTAGAATTGAATTGTTAAGTTCAGGCTAGCCCCACAATTGAGAGCTTTAAAATAACAAAAGCTAAACCTAAGAAGTAGTCGTATTATTAAACATATCTTCCTGAATATTCCTTTTGTGTTTCTGCCCCCAATCTGACAGAGATAATATCACATTTTTAAGCGTTTTGCTATAGTCCGTGGAAATATATTCCACAATGACCGGCATATGTTCTGTGTGAACAACTCTTTTCACAAAGCCATTCAATTCCAGATCTTTTAATTCGTTGGACAGAACTCTTGCTGAGATCCCTCCTATTGTTCTTTGCAGTTCATTGAAACGGACATTTCCTAATTCCTGTAAAACGATAATGATTTTCAGTTTCCATTTTCCTCCTATTACATAAATCGCATCTTCAACAGCAGAGAGACTTTTTCCGCAATTTTCTTTACAAATACCTTCTTCGGTTTCGATTGAATTTTCCATACAATAAATTTAAACAGCTAACTAAAAAGTTACTACTAACCTTTTATTCACTACTAACTTTTGATAAGCTAATATACATAATTTTGCTGAAGAAATTTAAATTTTACATTTATGAAAAATATCCTTCATATCATTTCAAGTCCAAGAAAAGAAGTTTCTGCAAGCAGAAAATTAGGAAACGCAATTGTAGAAAAAATCAGGAATAAATATCCTGACAGCACTGTAAAAGAACGTGATCTGACGACAAATCCAGTTCCTCATCTGGAAGAAACACACATCAATTCGTTTTTTACTCCGGCAGAAAACCGTTCTTCAGAACAGAAAACCATTAATGAATATTCTGAAAAGCTGATCAATGAGCTGAGAGAGGCTGATATCATTGTTCTTGATTCGCCATTGTACAATTTTTCCATCCCCTCTACACTTCGTGCTTATTTTGACTATACGTCGAGAGCGGGCTATACTTTCAGCTACAGTGAGAGCGGTCCTACAGGATTGTTGAAAGACAAAAAATTATATATTGCCTTTTCTTCCGGTAATATTTATTCTGAAGGGCCCTACCAGGAATACGACTTTAATGTACCTTACATCAAAGGAATTTTCAATTTCTATGGAGTCACAGACATCAGCGTTTTCCGGGCAGAAGGACTCGCTATTCCCGGAATTCAGGAAACAGCTTTAGAAAAAGGAGTTGAAAGTATTGTGATTGATTAAAGCTGATAACATGATGAGATATAAGATTCAAAGCATTTAAGCTTGCCAGTTATCTTATCAAAGATTCCTGTGGAATTTTGCCATTCCGGAAGAATAGAATATTTTCCATCGTTTCTTCCGGAATGCAAAATTTATGTATAAATAATTTTTAATTTACCTCAAACAACAATCTTTCTCCAAATCTTCCTTCGGATACATTTCCGTTCTCATACACCAGATGTCCGTTTACAAAAGTATGGGTAACTTGAGAATGAAAGTTCATTCCTTCTAATGGGCTCCAGCCACATTTGTACAATATATTTTCTTTGGCAACCGTCCAGTCCGCATTCAGATCTACCAGAACAAGATCTGCTTTATATCCTTCTTTCACGAAGCCTCTCTTTTCTACTCTGAACAGGATCGCAGGATTGTGACACATCTTTTCAACGATTTTTTCAAGAGATATTTTACCGTTTTTATAATTTTCAAGCATCACAACCAATGAATGCTGTACCAACGGTGCCCCTGACGGACATTTTGTATACACATTGTTCTTTTCTTCCGCAGTATGAGGAGCATGGTCCGTAGCGATAACATCAATTCTGTCATCCAAAAGTGCCTCCCAAAGTCCATCCTTATCTTTTTGAGTTTTTACAGCAGGGTTCCATTTAATCAATCCACCTTTTGTTTCATAATCTTCATTGGTAAAGGTCAAATGATGGACACATACCTCAGCAGTAATTTTTTTATCCTTTAAGGGAACATCATTTCTGAAAAGCTCCATTTCCTTCGCAGTGGAAAGATGAAAAACATGAAGTCTCGCCCCTGTTTTCCGGGCAAGCTCAATCGCCTTGGAAGATGATTTATAACAAGCCTCTTCACTTCTGATCAGATGATGGAACTTTACCGGAATATCTTCTCCATATTGATCCAAATACTTTTGAGTATTCGCTCTGATGGTTGCTTCATCTTCACAGTGAACGGCAATCAGCATTTTGGTATTGCTGAAAATATTTTCCAGCGTATCAGGATTATCCACCAGCATATTTCCTGTAGAGGAACCTAAGAATAATTTAATTCCAGGGACGTTTCTTGGATTGGTTTTTAAAACTTCTTCAAGATTATCATTAGTGCCTCCCATCATAAAGCCATAATTGGCATAAGCTTTCTGAGAAGCGATTTCATATTTATCCGCCAGCAGCTCCTGAGTAACCGCATTCGGTACCGTATTGGGCTGATCGATAAAGCTGGTAATTCCACCGGCAATAGCTGCCCTTGATTCACTTTCGATATCTCCTTTGTGGGTAAGACCCGGTTCACGGAAATGCACCTGATCATCAATGACTCCCGGAAGAAGATATTTTCCCGAGCCGTTAATGATCTGATCTGCATCTTCAGAAATATCAGCACTTATTTTAGCAATTAAATTATCTTGTATCAAGACATCGCTTTCAAAGATCTTTCCTTCGTTGACGATGCTTACATTTTTGATAAGGATTTTCATTTTTTACGTAGAAATTAGATATTAGATCATGAGAAGTCAGAAAAGCTGGAGCTGTCAATTATAAGTAAAAATGTAACTACTAATTTCCAACTTCGGATATCTAACTTCTATAAAAAGCAAAATTAAGGTTTATGAATGAATTTTAATATCACGGATAACAAATCAATTTCTAAATATTTACATTTGCATAAAATTTTTCGAATTGTATAAGAAATTATTTGGGCAGACAGCGGTGTATGGACTCAGTTCTGTATTGGTCCGTATCTTCCCATTCATTATTGCACCAATCGTGACAAAAGCCTTCGGGCCGGCGGCTTCATCACCGTTTGTCGACTGGTATTCCATTGCAGGAGTTATTACCGTATTGCTTACCCATGGCATGGAAACTTCTTTCTTCCGGTTTGCCCAGGAAGAGAATATTGATAAAAAAACATTAATTTCTACCTGCTCGGTGAGTATCATCAGCATGGGTCTTATCTATCTTATTTTAGGATACGTTTTCAGGTTTCAGCTGGCAGAAGCTTTTGAAACCCCGGATCAGGTGAATTACCTGATCATCTTTCTCTTTATCCTTTCATTAGACGCCTTTTCTACCATCCCGTCAGCAATACTGAGGCTTCAGGGAAAACCTTTTAAATATATGCTTTCCAAAGTCGCAGGATCTTTAGTCTACTTTTTATTGGTCCTGTTCTTTATAAGATGGCTTCCTAATCATCCTGAAGGAATATTAGGCTTACAATACAATCCTGATTTTGGGGTAGGCTACGTTTTTGTGGCCAACCTTATCCAGAGTATCATTACTCTTTTAATCGTTGGAAAGGAATTTTTCAGTTTCAGCATTTCAAAGTTCGATTTCGGATTATGGAAAAGGATCATGAACTACTCATGGCCTGTAATGATCGCAGGGCTTGCAGGAATTGTCAACCAGACCCTGGACAGACAGTTCCTGAAATACTTACTTCCTGAAGACGAAGCACGCCACCAGATTGGAGTGTATGGAGCCGTTTATAAGATCGCAACATTTATTACGGTCTTCAGGCAGGCTTATCAGCTGGGAATCGAACCTTATTTCTTTTCAAGCTTTAAAAATAAAGACTCCTATAAAACCTATGCTGTACTGATGGACGTATTTGTCATTTGCAGCTGTATCATTTATATGGGATTAATGGTTAATCTTCAGTGGATCTCCGAAAAATATTTAAGGAACCCTCTTTATTATGAAGGAATTGAAATCATTCCATTTGTAATGCTTGGTGCTTTATTCTTAGGAATCTATCTGAATCTGTCCATTTGGTATAAGCTGTCAGATCAGACAAGAGTGGGATTGTACATTTCAGTAATAGGAGCATGTATTACTATTCTGATCAATTTTCTTTTCATTCCGCAATATGGATATTGGGCAAGTGCCATGGCTGCTCTGATTACATTCACGTCTATGATGATCATTTCCTATGTATGGGGGCAAAGGCAATACCCCATTCATTACAATACATGTAAAATAGTAATGTATTTAGGCTTTACCATTGCCTGTTCATTGATCTCTTTCTATTATTTCAGAACCAACTATCTGGTAGGAAATCTATTTCTGGTCCTGTTTCTGGGGCTGGTGGCCTTTAAAGAAAAAGCTATTATATCCAAAATTTTTAAAAGATCTTAGAACTTGGTCTCTCTTTTGCTAAACATAATACTTTAAAATAATGAAGATGCTAAGCATGATAAGTATTATGTCTTAAAGGGATTTTAAATTATTATATTTAGCAAAAAACAAATTACATTTAAACAAAAACATCTTTATATCATTTATGAAAATTATTGTCCCAATGGCTGGACGTGGATCCAGATTACGTCCTCATACACTGACAGTTCCAAAACCCCTTATTCCTATCGCCGGAAAACCTATCGTACAGAGATTAGTGGAGGATATAGCTAAGGTCGCTGGAGAAGAAATTGAAGAAGTAGCTTTTATCATCGGAGATTTTGGTCCTGAGATCGAGAGATCCCTTATTCAGATTGCTGAAAAGCTGGGAGCAAAAGGAAGTATATATTATCAGAATGATCCTCTTGGAACAGCTCACGCCATCAAGTGTGCAGAGCAGTCTATGCAGGGAGATGTGGTTATTGCTTTCGCGGATACGCTGTTCCGTGCGGATTTCCAATTGGATAAAAATTCAGACGGAGTGATCTGGGTGAAAAGTGTAGAAGATCCATCTGCATTTGGAGTGGTAAAGCTTGACAACTACGGTTTTATTACAGACTTTGTTGAAAAGCCGAAGACTTTCGTTTCAGATCTGGCCATCATTGGAATCTACTATTTCAACAGTGCTGAAAAACTGATGGATGAGATCAACTATATCATTGACAGTGACATTAAGAACGGAGGAGAATACCAGCTCACAACAGCCCTGGAAAATCTTAGAGCAAAAGGAGCCAAGTTTACTTTAGGCAAAGTAAATGACTGGATGGACTGTGGTAACAAGAATGCTACGGTAGAAACCAACAGTAAGATCCTTGAATATGAAAAAGAGGAAATGACACACTATCCTGCATCTGCAGTGATCGAAAATTCATTGATCATCCCTCCTTGCTTCATTGGAGAGAATGTAAAGGTGTCTAATTCTAAGGTAGGACCTGGCGTTTCACTGGGTAACAATACTACAGTGGTGAATTCCAATATCGAGAATTCCCTGATTCAGGAAAACACAAGGATCAATCACGGAAATCTGTCCAATTCTATGATCGGTAACTCTGCCCAATACTTCGGAGTTGCCAGAGAAATTTCTTTGGGAGACTATTCTGTTTTAGATTTCCTTTCTAAATAAGACTGTAAATTCTTTAATTTAAATAAGATATAATCAAACCACACAAAACATTTTGTGTGGTTTGGCGTTAATATTGCACGATTTTTTAAAATCAAAAGATAAATACATGAAAAATTGGATATCACTCTTTTTATTGCTTCTTGCATTATCATCCTGTAAGACCCGTACCGCTGTGAAAAATGATGCAGCCAACGCACGGGACAGTATTGCAACAGCAGAAGATAACGGAAATCCAAAAGATGTAAACGAACCGGTGAGAGACAAACTCACTTTCTATGAGCATGTATTGATCCCGCCAAAATTTGAACAGATCAAGATAGACAGTAAAGTAAGAGTAGAAACAGGAAGCTTTGTTCCTACCCTGGATGCAACCATTTATATTGAGAACGATAAAAAGGTCTGGATGAATCTGAGAGCCCTGTTCATCAATGCAGCCAGAGGAATTGCAACCCCTGAGGGTATAAAGGGACAGGATAAGATCAACAAAACCTATATTGATTCTGATTTTGATTATCTCAATAACTTACTTAATGTGAACTTCATTGATTACAAATCATTGGAAAAGATCCTGTTGGGGCGCACTTTCGTAAAAATCAGTGATTCACAGTTTACCTTAACTCAAAATGCACAGGGCTATAAAATGGTTTCCAACGTCAACCAGAAAATTGTCACTGATGAAAAGCAGAGGGAATATCAAATTGCTCTGCAGTATGATACCAATTACGATTTATTAACGGTCAGCTTAAAGGATATTTTGTCTTCTGATGAGCTGGAAATTTCTTACAGTGACTGGAATGAATTCAACGGAATCCGCCTTCCTAAAAATGTTAAAATAATTATAAAAGGTTCAAAATCTAGTCAAATTATACTGGAAAACACGAAATTTGACTTTTCGAGGATGGAAACACCTTATTCTGTACCATCCAGTTATAAGAAAATTGAGATTAAATGATTAAAAAATTTAGCTTTTTAATAGGTGTTTTAATGTTCGGACTGCACCAGGGACAGCAGAAAAAAGAACAATTGCAAAAACAGAATGCCGAACTTAAAAAACAAATTGCACAAATAAATACGGATTTAGCTAAAACAAGAAGCGAATCTAAACTTTCCATAGCCTATCTTACCAGCGTTAATCAAAAGTTAGTTTTAAGAGAAAAGGTCTACAATAACACTCAAAAAGAAAAGAGGTTTATTGAAGACGATATTTATCTGCGCCAGCTTGAGATCAACCGTCAGAACAGAGAATTGGCTGTTCTTAGAAAAAACTATGCTGATGTCCTTGTAAATGCATATAAAAACAAAGGGGTACAGAATAAAGTAACCTTTATTCTTTCTTCAAAGAATTTGGGAGAAGCGATACGAAGGGTGCAATATTTAAAGCAATATTCAGATTATCAGGATAAAAAAGCAGCAGAAATCACCAATGCTGCCAATCAGATCAAAAAAACAATCGCACAAAAACAAAACTCTGTAAAGGAAAAAGAAAGCCTTTTGATCAATCAGCAGAAAGACCTGGCTACGATCAATGCGGAGAGAGCACAGAAAGAGCAATTGGTCGCTGAATTTAAAAAGAACGAATCTAAACTTACTGCCGAGCTGAAACAAAAGCAGACACAGAATAAAATTATTGAAGGGCAGATCAGAGCGATCATTGCTGAAGAGATCAGAATAGCAAAAGCAGAGGAAGAAGCAAGAAAAAAAGCGGAAGCAGAAAAGATCCGTTTGGCTAAGCTTGCAGCAGAAAGAGAAAAAGCAAGAATTGAGGCGGAAGCCAAAGCAAGAGCGGAAGCCCTTGAAAGAGAAAGAATACTTGCAGAAGCAGAAGCCAAAAGAGCAGCTGAGCTGGCAGCAAAGAGAGCCGAAGAAGAAAGAAAACGTAACGAGGAAGCTGCAAGAACAGAAGCGAATGCCAGAGATGAAGCGAGAAAAGTTGCTGCTAAAAAAGCATCTGATGAAGCGGCTGTAAAAGCTAAAGAAGCGGCAGATAAATTAGCGGCGGCAAGAGCAGCAGAAGCAGCGCTTACCAAGAGAAAAGAAGAGGAGAAAAAAGCTGCTGAAACGAAGGCTATGACCAGCTATGGCGTTTCTACAGCATCCGGAAACAGCTTTGCTGACAACAGAGGAAGACTGGGCTATCCTGCAGACAGAGCCGGACAAATCACCCACCGTTTCGGAAGACAGCCTCACCCGGTATTCAAAAATATTACTGAAGAGAATAACGGGATTAAAATTTCCGTACCTTCAGGTACACGGGCAAAATCAGTATTCCCGGGATCAGTATCTTCAGTATTAGCCAATAATGACGGGACAAAGACCGTTATCATTAAACACGGAAGCTATTTTACGATCTATTCCAACTTAGGAAATGTAAGTGTCTCCAAAGGACAGCAGGTATCTTCAGGAACTCCGGTAGGTACAGTAGCCCAGGATTTTGACGGTGCTTATACCCTTGATTTCCAAGTATGGAACGGAAGTACACCAGTTGATCCATTAGGTTGGATTTCATATTAAAAAAAGTGTAACTTTGCAAAAATTTTAAGAGATGAATACACTAACAATACTTGCCTTATCTTGGCAGCATATCCTGATCGTAGCCATAATTTTGGTACTACTTTTTGGAGGAAAAAAAATTCCGGAACTTATGAGAGGAGTAGGTTCAGGAATCAAAGAATTTAAAGATGCGGTAAAAGAAGAAGACAAACCAGGTTCTGAAAACAAATCGTCTTCTGCCAACAATAATTCTTCAAGCAACTAAAATTCCTTAGAATTAATGAAATTTACTGAGACTGCATGGAAAGTCTTCAATCAATCTATTGAAGACTATCACGTGTCTGATGACGTTAACACTCTAATTAATAACCCGTTCGAAAAAGACAGTTTGGAACGAATTTTGTATGCAAAGAACTGGATTGATACCGTTCAATGGCATTTAGAAGATATAATTAGAGATGAAAATATTGATCCGGCTGAAGCTCTTCAACTCAAGAGAACAATAGACGCTTCCAATCAGAAAAGAACTGATCTGGTAGAATACATTGATAGCTGGTTCCTTACTAAGTTTGAAAATATAACTCCTAAACCTGAAGCAAAGATAAATACGGAAACTCCCGCTTGGGCAGTAGACAGACTATCAATACTTGCATTAAAGGTTTATCATATGTCATTAGAAGCCAATAGAGAATCCGCTTCTGAAGAGCACAGAAAAAGCTGCCAGGCAAAACTGGACGTACTGCTTACTCAGAAGGAAGATCTGTCAACTTCTATAGATCAGTTGCTTGCTGATATTGAAAACGGTAATGTTAAGATGAAGGTATACAAACAAATGAAAATGTATAACGATGAAAGTCTTAACCCAATCCTTTATCAAAAAGGGCAACAGTAATGAAAAGACTATTTTTTTTTGGAGTACTTATCATATTAACATCTTCCTGCGCAACGGAAAAATTTAACCTTTCTCCGCTGTCAAATAACTTTTATAGCGATACTAAAGGCTCTGATTCTGACCGGGATTCAAAAAAGAATTTTAATATCAATATCAAAGAAAATGTAAATGCTTCTGAAATTTCAAATATCATCTCCACCTTTCCCAAGTTTAAAAACAATGGACTGAATGAGGAGATAACAAGCTTGAAATACAGCCTTCAGAATTATTTATATGCTATTGATGCCAACAATTCTACAGGAAAGAAAAGAGCACTTAAAAGCTTCGAAAAATCATACAAAAAGATACAAAAGCAAAGACAAAGTCTAAACAAAGATGATGACGAAGTTCTCAACAGGTATTTGGTTCGTTTAAAGACCAATATCTCTGTCATAGAAGATGCTTTACCAGGAAGTTAAAACTAATTGAACTATCAATGATTAAAATTCAGGCGGAAGCCAATGTTCCTACAGAGCACGGCAATTTCCGAATGATCGCTTTCTCCGAAAATGAAAACGATTGGATGCCTCACATGGCCATCATCGCAGAAAATACAGATTTTACCCAACCTGTGAATGTTCGTTTCCATTCAGAATGTATCACCGGAGAAGTTTTCCATTCAAAAAAATGTGAATGCGGTCAGCAGCTTGATGCGGCTATGAAGTACATCCATGAAAACGGCGGAATTATTGTCTATCTCCGTCAGGAAGGAAGAAATATCGGTATCATCAATAAGCTGAAGGCTTACTCACTACAGGAAAAAGGTCTCGATACAGTACAGGCTAACCTTGAACTTGGACTTCCTGCTGACGACAGGAACTTTGGAGTAGCCATTGAGATCCTTAATCTGCTGGATGTAAAAGACATCAATCTTTTGACCAATAATCCTGAAAAGGTAAAATATGTAGTAGACAGCAATATTCACCTTAATGCAAGGATACCATTACAGATCCCGGCCAACGAAATAAGTAAAGGCTATCTGAAAACGAAACGAGATTTCTTCGGACACCTTTTGGACGACAATGATAATTAATAAAATAAATACTCAGAATGTTTTCTGAGTATTTATTTTATTAATTTCCATTCATCATCCTATCCTTCCTATCCATTTTAAGATATCAGGATCTGTTGATGGATCAACCTGAAGTTTGGCTATCGAAGAAATCTAAATCTGCTTCTGTTAGACTGTGAGATTTAGCCTTACTTAAAAAGTTTACAGTATAGCTCATTCCTTCAAGGAAATTTTTCCGGGTTATAAGATTTGATTTTATCCTTAACCCATTTTTTACTTTTTATAAGTTACCCCTATTATGAACCTAGAATATATTGGTAAGACTTACAATATACATCCTTAGAGCTGTTATGGCCTATGCTTTTACTTCTAAAATTTATCTGCAAGCTTTATAATTAATTTTTTGTCTTTCATTATAAACAATATCCAGATCCAAGCAGGCAATGCCAATATAAAGGATAAAATAATATTTTGATTAAATACTTCTTTTGCTATCTGGTTTGTTTGAAACACTGAGACGGCATGATGTATGTCATAACCCTCTTTTACCAATAAAATAATTACAGTTATAATGTTTGCAATAATTATGCTTATCATGCTTGTAAGAACAATAATATACTTTTTCGGTGCTCCTTGTTGCCCTTTGAAATAATTATATCCTAGATACCCCAGGGTTGTGATGATAAATGCCATTCCAGAAGCAAATCTTCCTAAATATACTGCAAGTAAGATCCAAAGGATAATCCCTGGAATTGAAAAAATAATTGATCCTAAAAATCCTGTTAAATAACTTTTTTCTTTTAAAAATGCTTCTCTTTCAATTTCGTAGAAACGAGTATTTGTCAGATTGAAACAAGAATCACAAAGTATTATACCAGTATCATCTAGGTTGTAATAGTTAATTTTTTGGTTTGTTCCACAGTCGTGACACTTATTTTGATCTGATATGTTTATTTTTTTGAAAAGATCGACCAAAAAATCGAACAAAGAATAAATAGTCTTAAGCTTAGTAAAAGTTACGTTTTCAGTGAATTGAAAAAAAATACTATTGTCCCTAATTTCAAAGTTTGAAAATTTTAATTTTCTTTTGTTTGTGACCAACTCTGTCTTGAGTTGTAACCTTTGTTCCTCTGTTAAGCTGTCGATTGTCACTGTTACAAATTTGAATTGAGGAGTACTTAATAAACTTGCGTCTGAAACGTTAAAAAAGTAACCTTTGTAAAGTCCAAATACACTGTCTTCTGTTTTATACCAACCAAGGTCTTGTGCTATTTTTTTTGCTTTTGGAAAAATCATATTTGTCTATTTTGATTTCTAGTTGTTCCGATAAAAACAGGCAGCATATTTTAATAATTTATCCTTTTTAAAGTTAAATAATATTCTTTACTATCCCCATTAAAATAAAAAACCACACTAGGACCAATTAATGCCTGTATAGCATACATGCCCACACTGATCAGCGTTCCTACTCCCCCAGATCACTGGAGCAATCCATATAGGGGGAGTTCTACTAACTATTCAAATTCTTTACTTCTTTCTTAAAAGTGTACATTTACCGATTCCGGTTCACTTACATTATGTATAATAACTTCACCTATCGTTTCTTCGATATTGATTATCCTCTTATATAATTTGTTATTAAAATTATCTTTATAATTAGAGTTATCAAAAATAAAATGCTGCCTTCTGCCGGATTTATACTTTATGATGATTTCAGATAAGCAACCACTATTTTTACATGATTTTATAAATTTCAAAGAATCATTTAAATTATATATTTTTTCATCGATAATCTTTTTCTTTATAAAATATAAGTCGTGACCGCTCATCATCAAACTATGCTTTCCTGGCTTTTTAAATCTTTTATCAAGAATATAAAAATTTCCAGATATATCATAAGTGATTTTATCACTTATATAAACAATTTCAGTAATGTCTTTTACTTTGAAGTTATTTTTTTCTTGATTACAACTCAACAAAGTCAAGAAAAATATGTATATAAAAAATTTCATACCTTAATTTCTAAAATTAACAATATTTTTATCGCATATGTCCAGTTAAATGGGCCTGGAAAATTTCCTCCATAATTATAGAATTGATTTAAAAATGCATCAAAATCATGCCCATTGGCTTTTAACAAATTAATAGTAAAATGATAAGCGGAAGATTCTGTATAATTTGAATATTGACTTCCATATTGTGCCATAAGTCCAATATACCTATGATAGGCATGGATATATTCATGACCAAAAACAGCCTTTTTAACTATATCACTTTGGATTCCTAAATTAGGAGCAATTAACACTGTTGTTTTTTCTCCTTGCAATAAAAACTCCCACCAGTTTTTATTTCTATTCGTCGTAAGTCCTAAAATATGACTACTCTCTTTTGGATTATTAGTCCAAATCTGTTTCCAAGGATGGGTGAGTCTTGTTCCTTGAGGAAGATTTTGGTCTGTTGCTAGTTTATATTCAGTATTTATTTTATCTGCTGAAGCCTGATAATCTCCTGTTGTCCTATTAAAATCATTTTGAACCTGTTGGTCGTTTGTATAATAATCACCAGTAATATTATCCGAAACATCATATCCGGCATTTTTTAGTTCCGAAGATGTTATTGTATCTGGAGTTTTTGATCTATAATATGCTACTGTTTTTGAAACGACCCAGCTAACACCAGCTACAGCACCTCCAATCACAGCACCCTTTATTACTCCTTCAAGGAAATTCTGTCTGGAAATAAGTGCTGTAACACCTCCTGTTCCTGCTCCTACGAAAGCGCTATTTCCCACAGATCCCCAGCTGAAAACCTGTCGCACTTATTAATAGTGCATTGAAAGGCTTTTACAAAAAAACTAAGGTTTCATTATCAAACTATCTCGAATTTCAAAGTCTTCCAAATATAATTTATAATCGTGATCATCAAACTCTAAATACTGATTGATAACACCCAAAAAAGGCTTTTGATTTAATAAATCCCTCATTTTGGGGATATATTGTTTATATATATTTTTATGACCAAAGTTGGTGTTTTTATCAATTAGAATATGATATAAGATTTCTTTTTTTTCATTACTCTTTAAATCAACTGTTGTAAATTCATACTTTGAATTATTATTATGAAAATAATTAAAATAACTTTTTTTCAAAATCATAGCAGATTTTACTGGTGAATATTTTTCAATATTGCAATAAATTACCCGTTCAACATGTTCTAAAATATTCTTTGAAGCTTTTTCATCAGTCTTATTATATAAAACAAAAGCCAATTGATTAGGTATTAAAATAGTTAAATCTTCCTTTGTTTTATTTGAAAATATTAAATAATATTCTTTTTTATTCAAATCATATTTATATTCTAATGTAACGGTATCTTTTATTACATTCTGTTTCTTTGAACAGGAGAATAAAAAAATCAATAGGAATATCAATGTATATTTTTTCATTTTGATTTATTAAAAAAGTTATTCATAATTTTAAGCATTAAATCCTTTTGGAACACATGTCCTGGACTTGCTGGTATTACTAGGTTTAAATTTACCAAAGGTAATTTATTAATTGGAAGATTTTCCCATCCTTTATACTTTAGAAACTTATCTTCCCATACAGATATTACCGCATGATGGTTTGTTAATTCATCCGGAAAAGATTTATATCCCCAAGTTTGAACAATCATATCAAATGAGCCTATACCTTTTGAAAAAAAAGTTCCATGCGTTAGCTCATGCCCTGTAGTTTTTACTAACTGTTGGTAAGATCTTGACGCATTTGGTGCAAAGACATATCGCATGTATTTATTTTTATAAAATGGTGTAGTAGTTGCCAATACTTCTTGCTTAGCACTATTCTTAAGAACTTTTCCATCAAAAGTATATCCACTATCTTTCATATATTGGGGTAAATCACTTGCGTCATGTAATGCCAGGACACTTGCATTAGTAGGTAAGGCTCCTTTATATTCTTCATTTATAACTTTTAAAATCCGTTTTGAACTATGTTCAACAGGCGTACCATAAATTCTTTCAGATTCTGTATCCAATACATCTACTGTCTGACCTTGGTAGTCATTAGGATTATTAAATAATCTACCAATCCCTTGACTTAATGCTGCTACTCCACCACCAATTACAGCTCCTTTTATTACCCCTTCAAGGAAATTTTTCCCGGTGATCAAAGCTGTAACACCACCTGTTCCTGCTCCTGCCAAAGCTCCATTGCCAACAGATCCCCAGAAGCCACTGGCACTGAAAACCTGTCCCAGACCTCCGGAGACCCCGCCGGTGACGGCCCCCATTAAAATCGCGTTGGCAAAGCCACCCCAGGACCAATTATTCATCACTAAGGCCTGTATAGCAGCCCGCACTGATCAGCGTTCCTACCGCTACTCCCCAGATCACAGGTGCCACCCATGTAAGGAAAAATCCTGTACCTAAATATTTTTTTTCAATTGGTTACATCTTTTTCTGAAAGCTTTAAATTTAAACTGTCCTTTATTACAGGCTGAGCTACAAACTTTACATTTCCAAAACTGAGCTTTGAAAATCTCCTTATATATTCCCCATCAGGAGAATCTCCTTTTAGAACTTGATCATAAGGATAATAATTTTGTTTAAATGTTGACGAATAACTCTTTTCAAAGAGTGGTAACATCGATTTAATAACTAAATCATATTTTAATTTTATCTTCGATTTGCTATTTAAATAAAAAGCCGAGTTTCCATCACTGAGTTTTATCTCTTTTATGAAGTCAGCCATACCCCTTTCAAAAAAATCATTGTCTCGAATACTATCTATTTTTTTTTGATAGAATTTTGAAGATTGATTAGGGGTTATTATAGCATATACATTTATAGGATAATCCCCTTCTTTCCCTCCCTGTGTGGAAAAACTTTTATAGTTTTTATCTCCAAATTCAAGAGTATTAGGTACTAAAAATACTATATTATCACTTGTATTATTTTCAAAACAAAGATATAGTTGACTATTATTCCTAATATATTTTAAGCTAAAAGTATTTTTCTTGTCTGTACAACTTAAAAATAAAATTCCAATTAATGAAGTAATTATAAGTTTTCTCATTTTAATGTGCTTTTAAGATAATTATTAAATATCGGTGCAATTTTATTTCTTATTGCATCTAAGCTTTTATCAAACAAAATACCCGTATTATAAGATTCTACACTTAATTTCAAATTTTCCCATTTTCTGAACTGTATATACTGTTCTTCCCATCTTGAAGTATAAAATTCATGGAGCGATTGTTTTTGATTAACTGCATTTGCTGTAGAAATTATATCAAAAAGTTGTGCATTATTTAAAATAGAATGAAATATTTCATGTCCCATTGTTAGGTCTAATTGTTCCAAACTTACAAATGCACCTCTAGGCAAGTATATCCGTTGCCAAACTGTTTTACCTTTATGAAGAACCCTTTCTGTCAATCCCCATACTTCTTTTTTATCAGAATTTACTATAAGATCTTTACTACTACCAAATGTATATCCTTCATCCCTTAAATATTTACTTAAATCACTAGTTTCATCAACTAATTTCCAGCTTCCTCTGATAAATTGATTCTTATAATGAGCATTTGAAACCTTTTTAACGGTATCAATATTAAATTCGGCTTTTGTTGGACCATTTAAGGTATTATTTTCATCAACAAGCATTTCATCGACCTGATATTCATATGAGTTATAAAATCTATTTAATGCCCAGCTAATCCCAGCAACAGCACCCCCAATAACAGCGCCTTTTATTACTCCTTCAAGGAAATTTTTCCCGGTGATCAGAGCTGTAACACCATCACTTCCTACTTCTGCTAAGGCTCCATTGCCAACAGCCCCCAGAAACACCATGTTCAAAACTAATATTTTTAAAAGTATCTATGGCAGGATAAATTGATTAGAATTAAAAATAAAATTTCCTGTAAAATATTTATATCCATTACAGCTAAGATTTTTTAAAAAATATAACTTTTTAACTTCGTTTATAGAATTTGAGGCCTCCATATCTCCTAAAAAAGACACGTATGGATTTTTTGAGGATTGAATTTTTAATACTCTCCCAGAAGTATAATTATTAATTTTAAACTTATAAACTTTATTTGAGTTTCCCTTCAGAAAAATAGGATATGGATAAAGTAACTCTTGACCATACTTGTTATATGTTCCAATGCAATTTAGTTTTTTGAAATTTAAACTATCATCATCATTTTTTTGAATAGGTATAAATTCAAAACCAAACGTATCATCACCTTCTGGTAAAATTTTGAATTGGCTATCATTAAGTTCAGGAATAAAATCTATATAATAGCTTATTTGATTAATATTAGTATATTTAACAATCAAAACTGAATCTTTTTTATTTAAAGAAAAGTCTACTAATATCTCTGCTTTCTTTTCGCAAGAAAAGGATACAAAAACTAATACTATTAATACATACACATTTTTTTTCATTCTTTAATATTTAAAGGGTTTTATTAATTTTTTTAGTAGGGCATCAAGCTGTGGTTTTGATGTATTTATATACCTCATTAATTCACTACTTTTTAAAGCTCTATTTATCCATTCTACATTCATCCAAGAATTAACTTTTTGTACTTCAATAGACATTTTCCTAATAGCAACATGTCCCCAATTGTCTAAAAACTCTTCACTTCCATATTTAGAAAAATTAGTGGAAATATGAGCTAATCCTGCGAGATTAGAATTATTTAAAACTACATGTCCTACCTCGTGAGTGATTGTATCAACAAATTGAGACTTAGAAATAAAAGCTCCTTTTGAGAGGTATATATCATTTAAAGGTGTAGTTACTCCAAGAGTATTGCCAATAGCAATTTTTCTATCTATTCCCCATAAATTTTCCCACCAGGTTTTTTTATAAAAGAGATTATTTTCTGCCAATCCATATCCTTCAGGAGTTTGAAGATATACATTCTCAACACCATAATTTCCTAATCCACCATAAGCTTCTTGAAATTCATGTACAGTACCATAAGAATATTTTAATTCATCAGTGGAAGCTCCATTGCTACTAATTGGGCTATCAGATATCTTATATTCATGATTACCCTTTGTGACAGTAGCTGCATCAATCATTTTGTTTATTCCCCATGAGATGGCAACCACACCACCTCCAATCACAGCTCCTTTTAAGACTCCTTCAAGGAAATTCTGTCCGGAAATAAGAGCCGTAACACCTCCACTTCCTGCTCCTGCCAAAGCTCCATTGCCAACAGACCCCCAGAAGCCACTGGCGCTGAAGACCTGTCCCAGACCTCCGGAGACCCCGCCGGTGACGGCCCCCATTAAAATCGCATTGGCAAAGCCACCCCAGGACCAATTATTCATCACTAAGGCCTGTATAGCATACATGCCCGCACTGATCAGCGTTCCTACTGCTACTCCCCAGATCACAGGTGCCACCCATGTAAGGAAAAATCCTGCGGCCCAGGCAAACTCTCCGCTTGGGTCATTAAACATCAGGGGATTATTCAATACATACCCATACTTGTTGTAATTCTGGGTATTGTAAGGATCCTGTATGTTTTCATCTGCATTTAAGAACCTTCTTAATAATGGGTCATATAGCCTTCCATTCATATGGATGATGCCTACCTCATAGAAATGCTCATGACTGGTATAGCCCCGGTCTGTCAGCAATCCACCAACCATTTCTATAAGTATTGCTATACTTGCTTTCCCTACAGCCAATTTGCTATTCCCAATCTGCAAGTGCGTTAAGTTACCCCACGCATCATAATGTCTTTGCTCAACCCTGTAGCCTTCTTCATTACTGATGGCCAGGATGCTTCCGATATAGTCCTTATGCAAAAATTTAAAAGATCCGCTACTCTCTTCAAAGTTCTTTACATATACAATATTGGATTCATACGGTGACCCGCCAATATAAATGAGGTGCTTTTCTTTTCCGGTAGCATTATCCTTCACCACTTCAAAACTTCCGTCTTCACTATAGAATTTCGTAAACATTCCTTCTCCGTCTGTACTGAAGTTCCCTCCATAGCTCACCCTTTGTCTCATAGCAGTCAGCCCGTACCGGAATGCCACATCTCCTTTTTCCCCATCAATGAATACCGGATCATTATTTTCATTGTAGACAATGCTCTGGATCAGGTCATTGTTATAGTTTTCAATTCCGGCTGTATTTAAGGTCATGCCTGTAGGCTGGTAAATCTTCGCGGCATTGTCAAACTTCATCGTACCCACCTGGTCATTCTCCATGATCCTGCCTTTTACATCATATATATTCCTGTTTAAAGAAGGCTTAAGTCCCGTTACCGGATCTGTCCAGTTGATCAACCTGTTATTATCATCATAGTCAAAATATTCTTCAATATATCCTGATGTTCTGCTCTTCAATTCATTTTTTACAGCATCAAATGAGTAAGAAAGCTGAAGGATATCTGGTTTAACAGCTGATGAATGATTGACACCTGTTAAAAATCCATTCGGATCATAAGCATTAGTAATCTCTGCAGCTCCTAATTTAGCTCTTAATGCCTGTCCTTTGGCATTAGTTTCTTTCAGCTCCCAAAGAACCTTTCCTGAGCTTTTATCCTTAACCTGATAGAGCTCACCGTTCCAGGGACTGTAGATATTTTCTACTGTAACTTTAGTAATCCCGCCTGAAGACTGTAATTCTTTTTCATAAGAAACAACCCTCCCTTTATCATCATAGATAATGCCTTTCTGTCTAAAAGATTTTCCATTGCTGCTCTCAGAAGAAGACAATAATCTTCCCAACTGATCATACGTAACATTGGCACTGTAGGCCTCACCTTGAGAAGTTCCGGATCTTCCGGTAAGCCTTCCTTTATTATCATACGTGAAATTAATTTCCTTTTCGGTAGAATTTCCATCTACTGATAGTTCAATTTGGTTGATAAGCTGCTCTAAACCATTATAATTATATTGTTTAAGGCCTTTCGGGCTTCTAACAATTCTTATTTTCCCAAAAACATCATAAACGTAAGTGTATTTCCCATTAGACGGATCATTGAATTCTGATTTCCTTCCCCAGGCATCATATTTTGTGGTCACCGTATTTTCAGCATATTGTGCCTTTACCTGCTCTCCGGCAGCATTGTAAGAAAATTTTATGGTCCCTCCTTTATCTGTAGAAGAGAGTATGTTTCCTAAAGCATCTGCTGTTTTGGAAGTAGTTCTTCCGTAGCCGTTAAGCTCCTTTACAGTCGTTATCAGTCCGGAAACAGAAGTCTCCATTATTTTACCATTAAATGCTGTAGCCGTTACTTTGGCTGGGAATACAGAGTCATCATAGACAACCGTATTCCACTGGCTGGCACTTTGCCCTTCAAAATAAGGTTCAGATTCTTTCACCTTCCTTCCCAGCGCATCATATTGGGTGTCTCTGGAAACAAACTGCCCCTGTCCGAAAGCTTTGGTGGAAGCTTTATATTCCTGGCCTAACCTGTTGGTATATTTCCGGGTGATATCCCCATCCGGATCATTTTGGGTAACGGTAATATTAGAATTGCTATCCCTGTCATACTGATAGGTGGTTGTTCCCTCCAGGTTGGTAGCAGAAGTTAATAGTTTACCCCATCCGTCGTAGGTATTTACCAGTGTATTCCCTAAGGGATCTGTCTGCTTTTTAACCAGTCCCCAATCGTTGTATTCAATAAGGGTTTCCAATCCTAAATGATCTGTTTTCTTTACCACAAACCTTCCCCTGGCATCATATTCTGTCGCAGCTGTCCGGGTTTGTGCATCTGCATTATTGGTGATTGTCTTCGAGGTAATATTCCCGAAACCATCATAGCTGTAGGTCTCCAGTACATAACCTAAATTATCCCGGCTCCAGGTTTTTAAAGTTTTAAGCAGGTTGTTTTCGTAAGCATATTCTTCTTTGGCGGATTGGGTATCTCCATAAGCCTGCACCGTTTCTGTCTTGGATTTAGGGCGGCCTATAAAATAATCCGCTCCTGCACCTGCCGGATTATGAATGTACTCAAATGTGGACGTAGTGATTCCATACCCGTTATTCACATTCGAAACGGTCTTTGAAGGAAGGTAATAATTCCCATAGGTAATAGAACTGCCTGTTATAGTACCACTAAGGAAGTCCTTGGTTTTAGTGCTTTTCGGAACAATAGCCGTCACAACTTTCGGTTTATCGGAATCAGCTACCGGAGCTGTCACCAGTTGTCCGTTTAATAGCTTATCGGTCTGGTAACTTGTAGATTTAAAGCTTAACAACTGTGTATTGTTCTCTGAAATATCGTCAGGGAAGATTTTGGATTCGTCTGCCGTTCTGATTGACCATTCCCTTACAGCAAGCCCTGTAAGGGGATCAATTTCTACCGCTGACCATATTTTAGTATTTTCAAATCCGTCAGCATACCATGAAGAGCGGGCGGTTTGCTGGTATCCTATTACCCCTCTTCCCTGCAGGTGTCCGGTCATTCCCCTGTATCTGAAATCCTGCTTTCTGCCTTCCTGTCTAAGCTGGGAAACGGCATAAGACTGATCCACCCTGCCTAAGGAAAAATAAGGGTAATATTCTTTTTTAACTTTTTTATAAAAAGCAGGAAGTGCTGTATTATCCGGTACCACCTCCAAATAATCTGCCGATGTTGTAATTCCGCTTTGGGTAATGGCTTTTACCTGTGAAAGCTTTCCTAAGGCAGAAGGTGATTTAAGCCTGTGTACCCGCTCTTTCCAGAATAAAAACACATCATAATAACTGTTATTGGCTTTAATCTGTGAAATTACCGGAGAGAATATGCTATATTCCTGCCAGTTAAGGGTTGAATAAGTATGTCCTCCCAACTTATTACTTTTAGAAAAATCCAGGCTTCCATCCCCCTGTGCCCCATTGGAGGTATACGTATAAATTTCATATCCAAAGGTTCTGTAATTGGAGCTTCCGTTCGGATTCTGCTGCCCTATGTTATTATAAGAATAGGTATGGATAATATCTGATTTTCCGTCCCTGTTGATATCTGAAGCCGTATAAAAATGACGGTAAATATTATAGCTTCCTGTTGATGCATTAGGCTTCCTGAATTTCAGAAAATTTGTTTTCAGAAAATTGGAGAATCCTTTCCCTGTCCCCATATAAAACCTCCAGTTATCCTGTTCTTGATGATCCGTAATGGGAACTGCAAAATCAAGGTTCCCATCCCCGTTAAAGTCTCCATATAACGTAGGGTCTTCCGGGTGCTGTCCTTCAGATAAGCTGCCTGTAAACTTTATTTTCTTCAGGTATTGGTTGGGACCTGTTTTGACAAATTCAAATACAGTATAGGCGTTATTGGCAACATTAATAATATCCACTTTTCCGTCTCCATTAATATCCCTGTATTGCTGCCTGGAATAAGAACTTTCATTAATTCCTACATCAATAGTATAGGTAGATACTGGATTATTAGCACTCTTTAAGTCAACAATAAAGTTTCCTCTTGTATAGATACTACAGTCATAAATAGAACATGGCGGAGGACGGTTAACAGTTCCATCAGCACTTCTATCGATGCAATTAGGGTCCTGTATCCATCTGCAAACCTCCTGTTTTAAAGTTAAAAAGATATCTGAAATACCATCTCCATTTATATCCCCTTCGTTCAGTGTAGGAATTGTAGTACAATCTATACTAGCGATACACCCAGATACATCATATACCTCCTTTTCAAAGACTTTTACAAAAGCATTATTTCTGAAAATATATCCTATCACCTTACCCTCCTCGTACTGAACGATCCCGTTTCCGTTGTGGATCTGCCCTTCTTCATCCAGCAGGGTGCTGACCACTTTTGCTTCGGTATTAAATGTTTTCCCTGTGGAGATATCCGTAAAAGTGTCATTAAACGCTCCGAGCTTTATCGTTCCATTATTCATCACGAAATCCAGGTAAGAGTCCCCGTTAAAGTCTCCGGTCAGCTTTACATTGTCAAAGTTATCTGTATTCGAATCGGCAAACTCTAAGCCGGGTTGTTCCGCAGGCGGATAAGTAAAAGTAACCGGGTTAGCAGCTATATTTTCAGCATTATATTCCGTTATTTTTTCAACAGTCTGGTAATTGGTTCCGTTTTTAAGGTAATCTACCTTATATCTTTTAAACTGGCTGCCATTGGAACTTACTTTAATTTCTGACAGAAGCTTATCCTGGATAAGTTGTATTCCCTGGACATAAGTCAGCTCTTTTAAATCCCTGTCTGTATAGGTGAATTCAATGGTATTAAAATGGGGGTTGCTTAAGGCCTCATTCCCACCCCAGGCAATGGAGGATATTCTAACAATTCCAGAACGTCTAAAACCTTCAAAACTTGAGGCAGACTCATAATTATAGGAAATATAATTTCCTTGCGCATCTTTCCACTTTACAATATTATATTCCAAAGGAGTTGTTATTTCAGGACCATATCTGGAACCTGCTATATAAGCTCCATACCAGGCTTGTGATCCATCTTCAAAAGAAACTTCAAAATGGGCAGGTCCAACAAACTGTCCATTAACAGGATAAGTTCCGACTGACTTAATTTTCACGTTGGAATATTTCTCCGTCTCATATTCAGCCCCGTCTTTCCCATATTCTCCTGATTTTAAGATCAATCGCTGTCCGTTAAAGCTATAGTAATCAGAATAATCCAACTGAATTCCTTTAGCTTCTCCATCCGTTTCAACCATTTTTCCGGTTCTTGATATAGAGGTAATTCCGGAAATATTCCAGCCATAGCCCGCAATCCCGTTTCCTGATCCACTGGTATAGATCAGGTTCACTTGTGGTGCTACAGATTTCACCCCCGGAGGAAGAGCCACAGGTAAATTGAACTGTAATTGTCCTGCTGCACTCACTGCAATATTCCCTTTCGTATCGTGAAAACTTTGTGCCGATGCAGCCTGTGAAAATCCTAATATGAAAATACAGGATAACATAATAGATGAAAAGAAATTTCTTTTCTTTTTATAAAATTTCATGATTGTGTTTTTTATCTTTTGGTGATGTTTTTGCTAAAAACCCTTCCGTCTTTTAAGGTAAAACGCAGCATATAAACGCCCCATTGATACCCCACCATGTTAATTTTCAGCTGCTTATTCAACTCCGGTAAATTTTGCTGCTGGAATTTCCAGTGTACCGTACTGTGCTGATAAAGGGAAACAGATTCGATGAGTCCATCTACATCCTCTGTCCAGTCAATGGTGAGAACGTCATTTACTGGGACAGGATATAGGCGGATCCACTTCCAAAATGTTTTTTCATCTATGATCTGGTCCTGGGATAAAGAGGTTGTTTTGCGCAAAGCTTCAGGAACTTTCCGTGCATTGGAATCAAAACCCCGATATCGCTGGTTCCCGGCTTCATCATATTTAAAGTAAACCTCGGTTTGCGAAAATCCTAAAAATCCTATTAATAAGGAAAATAGGGAAAGTAATTTTTTTCTCATTCTATCAAAATGTTTTTAAGGTGTTAAATTATATTTTTTTCATATTTCTCACAATAGGGAAAACATGTTTTTGGGTTATAAAATTATATATTAGCTTATCAAGTTATTCCAGTAAACTACTTATTTACAAAACTATACCGGGACAACGACAAAATCTGTCGTATTTTAAGATTATTCATTTTAGTTTACAAAAAATATCCATAAGTATAGTTTCTTATATATTTTTTAATAAGATTAATGAGAAGTAAAAAATGAGTTTTTATTACAATTTCAGATTATCAATTCAAACAAAATCAAAAGCTCCAGGATTTCTCCCGGAGCTTTCTTTAATTATAAAAAACTGAAAAGATATTTCTTAATTATTTCACATTGACTGTCTTTATCTTGCTTTCATCAAGATTATAATACTTCACAACAGCATTATAGTCACTGTAATCTATATTAGCTTTGGCTGCACTTTTACCGGTTGTTTTACCCTGGTCAGCAGGTACAAGCACAATTCTAAAAGTTTGGTTTACTAAATATTCGTTAGCTTCAGCTGAAGACAATCCTGCAAGATCAAAGTTCTCATTATCTATCCGCACTTGAACCTTCTGAGTATCAAAAACAAAATTATATTCAAACTTTCTTGCTGAAGGGGACGTTACAGGATCTAAATACACTGTTTTAGGGATCTGCTGCCAAGCATTTCCTGCTCTTCTATATACTAATACGACATCAGTGTTCTGAATAGATATATCAGCGATCAAAGCATAAGAATTACCTGAATTAAATGTTCCTGTTGCATCATTCATTATCGGAAATGTATCATAGTCTTGCCCCTGCACAACAACATCATCATTGTCATCACAGCTGTACGATAAGAAACCGATACCGGCAAGTAATATAAATGGAAGAATTTTTTTCATTTTATAAAAGTTTAGTTATTATTTATATTGCATATTCAAATCATATACCAAAAATTACAAAAACTTTGTTTTCGTGATTTTTTTAATCGTATTTTTGTTCTTATTCAAAAAGTCATGAAGAAATTATTATATACTTCACTCTTTATTGTTGCATTGATAAGTCCTAAGGCGAACGCCCAGTACCAGCCTAAAAATGTTTCCAAAGAAGATGTAAGAAAGGCTCAGCAGTGGGTTGATAAAACCTATAAGAACCTTTCTCAGGATGAAAAACTAGGACAGCTCTTCATTGTTGCGCTTTATACCAATAAAGGAGAAGACTATATCAGCCAGGTAAGAAATATTGTTACGAATGATAAGATCGGTGGGTTAATCCTAATGCAGGATGATGCGGCAAGGGAAATCAGTCTGGTGAATGAGTTTCAGCAAAAGTCTAAAGTTCCTTTAATGATCGGGATGGATGCAGAATGGGGACTATTCCAGAGAATTGCAACAGCATATAAATTTCCATGGGCCATGACACTGGGAGCTATCCAGGATAAAAACCTTGTTTATCAGATGGCGGCAAAGATTGCAGAGGATTGCCACAGAATGGGAATCAACTGGGATTTTGCCCCGGTAGTTGACGTCAACACCAATCCGAATAACCCAATTATCGGGAACCGAAGCTTTGGTTCGGAAGTAGATAATGTGATCAGCTCTGCCCTATCCTATTCTAACGGATTGCAGGATAATAATATATTGGCTGCGATCAAGCATTTTCCAGGTCACGGTGACACCAATACAGATTCTCATCTGGATCTTCCGATAGTTTCACACAATATGGACAGGCTTAATACAATCGAACTAGCTCCATTCAAAGCCTTGATGGATAAAGGAATCGGAGGAGTGATGGTGGCTCATTTGTATGTTCCCAGTTTAGAATCAGGGAAAGGAATTCCGGCATCTGTTTCCAAAAATATTATCACAGGATTGCTGAAAGATAAATTAGGCTATAAAGGTCTGATCATTACTGATGCATTAAATATGGGGGCTGTTGCCAACAAATACAAGCCGGGAGAACTGGATGCTATGGCATTCAAGGCCGGAAATGACATTATGCTTTTCTCACAGGGAGTTGCAGAAGGCAAGAAGCTGATACAAAAGGCAATAGACAAGGGAGAAATTCCTCAGAGCAGAGTGGAAGAAAGCGTAAAGAAGATCTTATTAACAAAATATTTTCTGGGACTTACTCAGTATACTCCCAAAAATCCGGAAAATATCACTGCTGACCTGAATAATGATTCTCATAAAACATTGGTTCAGAATCTTTATTCCAACGCATTGACTTTATTAAAGAACGATAAAAACCTGCTTCCTGTCGCCGGAAAACAGGTTTATTATGTTCCGTTGGAAGAAGCTCCCTATCAGACTTTTGCCAATAGGCTAGGAACAAATGTAACGATTAAAAAAGCGACTGAAATCAATACTATTCCGGCTGGTTCTACAGTCATTGCAGGCCTCCATAAGGATAATTCAACAGCTTATAAGCCTTATAAAATTTCGGCAGAATCAAAGAAAGTTCTTGCTGACCTGACCAAAAAACAAAATGTGATCCTTAATGTATTCGGCAGCGCTTATGCTTTGAAAGATATTGACATCTCAAAGGTTTCAACGGTTCTTGTTTCTTATGAAAACAATGATGATTCTATGAGTGCTGCTGCAGATGCTTTAAACGGCAAAACGAAAATATGGGGAAGGCTACCTGTGCTGGTCAATGATCAATTGAAACCGGGAATGGGAATAGATTTTAATTCAACAACCTCAGCCAATACCAAATAACACAACATCAAACAACAATAATATAATGAAAATAGGCATACTTTGCTATCCAACCTACGGAGGAAGCGGAATTGTAGCAACAGAATTAGGAATGTCCCTTGCCAACAAAGGATATGAGGTACACTTCATCAGTTCTGCACTTCCGGCAAGGCTGGACATTACCAACCCTAATATTTTCTTTCACAGGGTAAATGTTCAGACCTATCCCCTTTTCCAGTATCAGCCTTATGATATTGCGTTAAGTTCCATGATCTACCGGGTTGTCAATTTGTACAAACTGGATCTGCTGCACGCCCATTATGCCATTCCTTATGCCTACGCTGCTTTTACAGCGAAACAAATGCTTAGGGAAGACAATAATGATATTCCGTTGGTAACAACCCTTCATGGTACAGATATTACGCTTGTAGGCCAGCATCCGAGTTATAAACATGCGGTAGAATTTTCAATCAATCAATCAGATGCGATCACCTCCGTTTCTGAAAGCCTGAAAAAAGATACGCTTCAGTTTTTCAATATCAAAAAAGAGATCCAGGTTATTACCAATTTCATTGATAACTCTGAGTTTGACGACTGCTCTGAATGCCAAAGAACCCAGTTTGCCAATCCCGATGAAAAAATTCTGATCCACGTATCTAATCTCCGTCCTGTAAAACGTGTAGACGAAGTCCTGCAAATCTTCAGGAATGTAGAGAAAAAGGTAAAGTCCAAACTGATCATTATTGGCGAAGGTCCTGATATGGAAAAGGTGAATCAGTTTCTGGAAGAAAATCCTGAGCTTATTTCAAAAATCCGTCTTTTAGGAAAGGTTAATGACCTGTACAAGATCTTACAGCTTTCTGATGTATTCCTCCTTCCTTCCGAGCAGGAAAGTTTTGGCTTGGCAGCTTTGGAAGCGATGGCGGCTTATACTCCGGTAATCAGCTCAAACGCGGGAGGGATTCCTGAGGTAAATATTCAGGGAGAAACAGGTTATCTTGCTGAAATCGGAAATGTAGAAGCGATGAGCAACTACACCATTAAACTATTGAGCAATGATGAACTTTTAGCCAAAATGAAGAAAAACGCGAAAGAACAGGCTATAAAATTCGATTTGAAAAATATTCTTCCTATATATGAAAAAATGTACAGAACGACTATAGAAAACTTTAAGGAAGAGCTGACGAAAGTCTAAATATTTACACTACATTTTTAAAGTTCATATCAAAATAACAGCTTTAAACCTTCTGCAAATGCAGAAGGTTTTTTGATGTATAAATATTTTTGATGTATTTACGAGGTATATACTATAACAGCATATGTTGTACCTATGTTGTACCTGCAAATTTTAAAATGAATATGAAATTACCGAATTTTGCCCACTCTTATTTTATAGAATGTGAGAACTGATAGATCTAAAGCTCCGAAAGCCATTATCATGTTCTCCTTGAATGAATCAATACAAATCAGAAACAAATGAAAAAAAATTTTATTTTATTAGCATCAATGATTTCATGTCTATCATTTAGTCAGGTAGGGATATCTACCAACACACCAACCGCAACGTTAGACGTCAATGGAAATACAAGAGTTAGAAATCTAACCGGAACAACTAACAATTCAACATTATATCCCAATTCGGTGGTTGTAACTTCCAATGACGGTACACTAACCAATTCAAGTGCTTTAAATATCTTATACTCATCAGGAATATACAGATGGTCAGACACCAATAATAACTGGACAAATATCAGAACAGGCGGCAAGGAAGCGAGGCTCGACTTCACAGGACGCGCTTCAATTTCAGGCCTCCCGGCAATAACGTTTTCACTTCTGTATAAAGTAGGGAGCACGATGACTATTGTTCAGAGTCCTGTTGTATCATCAGGAGGAACCGGCACTGTTACCAATATAACAGCCAACAGTTTTACACTTACTATAACTATGCCCAGCGCAGCACCGCAGGTTTTCAATTTCACTCTTACAACGACAAATGGTATTACCTCCATTAATGCCGGAAATGCAGCAGGTACTTTTTGGATTCAGGGGACATGGCACTGTATGCCGAATTTAAATTAAAAGCAAGTGTTTTAGTTCAATAACGAAAAAATGTGAAAAAAATAATTAAAATTCAGAGCAAAAGAAATGATCTTTCTACATATTTAAAGATATAGCGAACCCTCAGCCGAAAATTTAAATTCCTTATTCGTTAAAGCATGATATTTATTTATATTTATCATGATCACAATACTTATCCCAAATTACGGAAATGATGAGAAAAAGAATTGCTCCCACTCTGTTTATAAGAAGCCTCATAATAAGTTTTCTATGCATAGCCGGTATCTCCTCATGCCACCAGTCAGAGGAAACAACAACCTCTGATACCGGTTTTACTTTTAGCGTTATGCAATTCAACGTGTGGCAGGAAGGGACTATGATAACCGGAGGTTTTGATGCTATTGTGAATGAAATAGCAACCCACAATCCTGATTTTGTTACCATGTCAGAGGTGAGAAACTATAACAATACCTCATTTTACGAAAGAATACTGCAGGCATTAGAAAAAAAGGGTAAGAAGTATTTTTCCTTTTCAAGTTATGATACTGCTATTCTGAGCAGATATCCTATCAAAGAATTCAGTAAGGACAATGCTATTCACAGCATGCATAAATTGGTTACTGAAATTCAGGGACAGGAAATAGCCATATACTCTGCCCATCTGGACTATACTCACTATGCGGTCTATCTTCCAAGGGGATATAATGGCAACAGCTTTGCAAAACTTCCTGCTCCTGTCACTGATTTAAATCAAATCATGGAAATGGATCTTAGCTCCACCAGACCAATCGCAATAAAAGCTTTTGTAGAATCAGCAAAAGAAGACATTTCAAAAAACAGAATAGTAGTATTAGGAGGTGATTTTAATGAGGCTTCCCACCTGGATTGGACAGAGTCTACAAAAGAACTCTATGATCATAGAGGAGTTGTAGCGCCCTGGAATTCCTCAACAACATTATATAAGAACGGATATAAAGACAGCTATAGAGAAATATACCCCAATGAAGCTGAATATCCCGGATTTACCTGGCCTTCCCAGAAAAGTTGGGCATTGGAAGCGGATGAACGTGACCGGATAGATTTTATTTATTATTACGCAGACAGTAAAGTTTCCGTTGAAAAGAGCGTGATTGTAGGACCTGATACCAGCATTGTGAAAGGAAAAGAACAAAAAGAAACAGGTCGTGATATTTTTATTGCTCCACAAGGTATTTGGCCTACAGATCATAAAGCTGTTATAAGTACTTTCAAGGTTAAAAGATAACCAGAATACTATTAAAGAAGAAAACTCAGCAATCACTGCTGCATGTTTCATAATGGAAACTATCGAATAGATTTCTTACTATATAGCTATGACGGAGAAGCTGCTTCAATATCTTTGGAACTATAAAGTTTTCAAATATTTTGACTTCAAGGACATTGAAGGCAATACCCTTGAAATCATAGACTTCGGAAAATGGAATAAGAATGCAGGTCCGGATTTTCTGGACGCTAAAATCAGGATCAGCGGACTTGTTCTGGCAGGAAATATAGAACTCCATGTGCGTTCCTCAGACTGGATCTTTCATCAGCATTCTCAGGACCCCAATTATCAGAATATCATTCTGCACGTTGTTTTTCAGCATGACATAGAAATCAGTGAGCTTACCCGAAAAAACATTCCTGCTTTGGAACTGAAAAATTATATCGATGAAAATATTGTATGGAAATATGAAAAGCTCATCGATGGCAACCAGTTTATTGCCTGTGAGAAAATTTTCAGCGAAGACAAAATTCCTTTGAATTTTCATGAAGGAAATACTCTGAAAAAGCTGGAGGAAAAATCTGCAGAACTTGAACAGAATCTGGCACTTCATAAAAATAACTTTGAAGCGGTTTTATTTCACAGCCTTGCCTATTCTTTTGGCTTAAAGGTAAATGCTCCTATCTTCAGGCAGATTGCAGAAAGTATCGACTATAGTATTGTCAATAAGATCCGTCAGAACCCTTTTCAGCTGGAAGCTCTGTTATTCGGAATTGCAGGATGGCTTGACAGCCCTGAAGACGATCAGATGAAAATCTGGAAAAGGGAATTTGAATTCATCAAGGTAAAATTTAAAATTTCTGATCTGAAGTTCCGTCCCAAGTTTTTAAGATTGAGACCTCCCAATTTTCCTACAATCCGACTCTCTCAACTCGCTAATCTTTATTTTCAGCATCAGAATTTATTTTCAAAAATAATGGGTGCTCAAAATGCAACCCAGATTTATGAGGTATTTAAACCGGTAAAAGCATCAGAATATTGGGATTCCCGGTTCAATTTCGGTATTCCGTCGAAAATACAACCTAAGACATTAAGCAAAGATTTTGTTGATCTTGTTATATTAAATACGGTACTTCCTCTAAAATATGCCTATCACAGATATCACAGCGAGGAAATTGCAGAAGAGATCATAGAACTATATAAAAATATTCCCGCTGAAAAGAATTCGGTCATACAAGGCTGGAAAAAGCTTGGAGTAAGTATTACTAATGCCATGGAAACCCAGAGCCTGATTTATCATTATAAAAATTCATGTGAAGAAAAAAATTGCTTAACTTGCAGTATTGGATTTAAACTTTTAAAAGAATCTTGAAATGCTGAGTAATATCCGTCATAAAATGGAAAGAGAATGGTTTGGTGTATTGACCAGGATGGGTGCCAAATTAGGGATTCCCGTATCCAAATTAAGGATCTTCTTCATTTACTCCACTTTTGCCACTGCCGGTTTTTTCTTCCTGATCTATTTGGGTTTGGCATTTACTTTGTGGATTAAAGATATTTTTATCACAAGAAGACCAAGTGTCTTTGATTTATAATTATGGAATTTTTACCGATCACTTCTGCTGAAGATCATAGAGTTCAGGAAATCTATACTGCTTATACAACTACTTTTCCTGTAGACGAACAAAGAGACAAGGAACAGTTTGCGGATTTATTTTCAACTCCACAAACCAAAATCATATCTGTAGTACATGAATCGGAAACAATAGGCTACCTCATCTTATGGGAGCTAAGCTCCTTTGTTTTTGTAGAACACTTTGAAGTATATGAAGCTTTCAGAAGTAAAAAGCTGGGGTCTCATATCATCGGACATCTGCTGGAAAGCTATCCGAGAATTATCCTGGAAATTGAGCCTTCAGATTTGAATGAAGATGCTCAAAGACGATATTCATTCTACCAGCGAAACAGTTTTGATGTCATTGACAAAAGCCACGTGCAGCCAAGCTATGGTGAAGGAAAGCAGGCGCTGAACTTATGGCTGCTGGCCAATTATTCGCCTGAAAATGTTGAGGAGCTTAAAAATGAAATTTGTGATATTGTTTATCCTTAAAATATACAACGCCGGAACTATTCCGGCGTTATTTTTTCCCGATATCATGTCTAATTATTGATCACACTACTCATATAATCAACCACAGATTGACACGGATTTTCACAGATGTTTATGCCTTATCTTTTATATAAAATAATGAATGAAAGCATTGTAATTTCCGGACTATCTACTAATTAGCTAATCCACTTCATACTCCAGCTTTATGGTAATACTTGCTTCTTTTTCCTTTGAAGAAGTATTGAAAGTTCCGCCATAGGAATAATCCTCGTTTGAATTCGGGGCAGTGATCTGAATGACACCCATTGTTGCTTTTTTAAGATTACCTAAGCTACTTCCCGAATTTTCAGCAATTTTCTCAGCACGCTCTTTGGCATCTTTTGTTGCACCGGCAATCATTTCCTGTTTTACCGTGGCAAGTTTGGTGTAAAAATACGCAGGAGAAGAAGAAGTAAATTCAATTCCCCGGTTGATAATTTCAGTAATATTTCTGGAGAGGCTTTCAATTTTGGCAACCTCTTTACTTTCAATGGAAACTTTTTGAGTCAGATTGTAACCGGAGAATTCTCCCTGTACATAATTTCCATTAGCATCATTATAGCTTCTGAACTGCTTCTGTATATCTACAGATGAAAACACAATCTCATTTTGTCTGATGCCTTTTGAAAGCAGATAATCATTGATCACTTTTCTGTCCAACGCCAGCTCATCGTAAGCTGACTTAAGATCCACATTATTTTTGGAAAAGCTTCCGGACCAGGTGATGAGATCCGAAGTAAACTGCTTTGTACCCAGACCTGTAACTGAAATCGTATTTTCAGATTTATTTCTGTTTTTGATCGCATTTCCGAGAAAGCCAAGACCTATTACAAAGCCTAAAGCTCCTATGGCCACTGCAATACTGTTTTTATTCATATAATTGTGGATTTGATTGTTTGCTACAGAATATTACATCAATTTCCATTCCACTATTTTAAGATTTTTTTAACAGAGTAAGATGTAAGCAGTACCGGTCACAAAGAAGAATTAAAGCCTAAGGGTGATTGCTCTTTAAGCGTTCTATAAAAAGAGGCATTGTTTCTTCCAGCCTAAGCATTACGCCTGATAAATTTCTGGCTTTTACATAAGTCCGTACCTGAGGCTTTGCAGTAAATGAGAATGCAATAAATTCCGAAATTCTGTCGGTGGGGATTCCGGCTTTGATAAAGTAATCATCTTCTACCCTGTTCCGGATCCAGGCAATATGCTCCTGAAGATCATCATATTTGTACTGTCTCTTCTGCCGTCTTGCTTTGCCGCTTATCAGATCATAAACGCCCTGTACATTCAGGTTTCCTAAAAGTATCGGTAAAAGAACGCTTTTTACCTCCGCGGGTTTTTCTCTCATCTTCCCTACAGGTTGCGGAAGTCCCACGGCATCTCTTACCTGCTCTCCTTTATCTACTTTGGCTACGATCCGGGAGTCCTGCTCAAGGTCACCGGTAAGTTTTTTTACGATCTTTACTTCACCTACATCCTTTGGGATCTGGAAAAGAGTGATCAGCAGCTGAGAATTCAGACCATCTGTAAGAACTTTACGGGATGCTCTCCTGAAGTCTTCTTTTACAAACCTCAATTCATCATTGGGACTGGCTTCAATAGAAAACATTCCCTGTGCATTGGAATATACTTTTTTGTCAGAAGACATATTAATAACAATAACAGCACTTAAACTCTCTCCATTATCATCCACAATCTTTCCTGTTACGGTCTGCTGGGAAAATAAAAAAGTACTGCACAGAAGGGCAAGAAAAAGAAAGATTTTCCTTAGTCTTACCTCATTCATATATTTGATTGTATAGCTCAATTTATTTTATAAAAAATTAGTCTTTATTACTGCTCCCTTCCAAATTATTCAATTTTCGATATTCTCCAAATGCTACTTTAATCTCGTATTCTATCATGTCATTTTTAAAATCCTTGCGGTATTTTTTGGCAAGCAAACGGGTTTTATCAGCATAAAGTAAAAATTTATCAATCTGTTCTTCATCCATTCCGTACCTTCTCAGAAAATCCAGGTTGATTTCCGCTTTCACCCTATTCAGGAAGTCTTGGGTTTCAAAGTAATTGGCTTTGGTAATCTTAGGCTTGGTGGCTTTATTGATTAAACCTGAGAAAGCTTTGAAAACACCTAACATGTTTACCTGTCCTGCCCTGAAGTCATGTCCACTAAAGGTTTTTGGAATTGTATTATCCGGCAAAGGCTCATTGAGAGGGCTTTTCATGTAATCAGACAATTCAGATTTTAGGATCTGCAGCTTTCTGGATTCGTTGAGATGCTGATTATCTTTTGCCAGATTTCCTGTGGGGTTGTAGGTGATCTTCACTTCCGGAATCTGTATTTCCATTCTTTTAAGGGTGATATTGAGGGGAGCGATCAGGTCTTCTTTGGTAATCTTCTTATCAACACGGTAATATCCTTCTTTTACGAACCTGATCTCATCGTGTTCTGCCGCATCAATATCAAATTTTCCCGCATCATCACTCTGTACTCTTTTATTACTGGAAATATTGACAATCAGAACGGGATTGATGTTTACATCACCATTACCAGTGATCTTGCCTGATACTTTCTCTTGCGAAAACATTAACATTCCCACAAAAATAAGCACAAAGCACAGACTTTGTTTTATATATCTGCCCATCACTGCTTATCTTTGGGTTTGTGGTGCGCGGTAGGAAGAAATTCTTGTCAGTACAAAACGCTGAAATCTGTTCAGGTCCGCATCACTGCAAAATCCGTATTTCAGAATTTTTTTTCTTTCAAAACCTCCTGCAAAAACGTAATAAATGAAGTGATCGATCTGTGCTTTTTCTATTTTGAGGTCTGTAAAATATTCTTCACCAAGACTTTTTTTAATGTAACTCATCAGATCAATATCATCCCATCGGTCTTTGACCTTTCCAATGCTAAACCCTTCTCCTTTGGGCTGTACAAATTCTCCCGGCCTCGCTGCAAGGATTCTCGGATCTGATTTCTGTGCGATATACCGGTCTATTTCCTCTACAAGCTTTTCAACCTTTTTAGGCCTGTTGTAATTTTTTGTATCTATTTTTAAGTTTCCGGTAAGTCCCTGCTTTACTTCTACTTCAGGAATCTGGATGGTCAGCCGCACAAGGCTCACATTCATAGGAGCCTGTATATTTTCCTGAGAAACTCTTTTTGTCAGACGTTCGTACCCCGCTTTTACAAAACGTAATTCATCACCCGATTTTCCTGAAATCATAAAGTGTCCGTCTCTGTTTGAAATGACCATTTCATCGGTCCGGATATTGATCACATTGACATCCTGCATTTCAGCACCGTCTTCTGAGGTTATCTTTCCGAATATATAACTTTGGGCATGGATGTGAATGAAAAAAAAGAGTGATAAAAAAAAGAATAGTTTAAGTTTCACGGGCTGTTTTTTATAAAGCAAAGCTAAAATTATTTTTAAATTTCACCATAAGTTTAACCACAGTTAACGCCTTTTAATATTTCTTTTTGATTTTTGTAATTAAAACTGTTAAATAGCCGTCTCAAATTGTTAAAGTTTCTTTTAAATTTTAGCTAAATTGCAGTCTCAATTCTCTTTTAACAATGCAAAATTCTTACACAGTCATCAATGCTTCTGCCGGATCCGGGAAAACATATGCCCTGGTTCAGAGGCTTCTGATGATCTGTCTCCGCTATCCTAATCAGCAACAGTCGATCAGGAATATTCTCGCTCTGACTTTTACGAATAAGGCAGCCAATGAGATGAAAGAAAGAATTCTGTCCTGGCTGGGAGATTTTTCTGCCGGGGACTATGCAGAGAATATGGATCTTAAAAATATCCAGAAAGCATTTGAAGAGCAGGGACTGAAAATTACCATTGATGAGCTTCATCATCGCTCGAAAAAGCTGCTGGATTATATTCTTCACAACTATTCCACCCTGAATATCGGGACCATCGACCGTTTTAACTCGAGATTGGTAAGAAGTTTTTCTTATGAACTAGGGCTTGCCAAGAATTTTAATCTTGAAATTGAAGCTGAGCCTTTCTTGATCGAAGCTGTTGATAAAATGCTGGATCAGATAGGGGAAAATGAAACGATTTCCCATTCTTTCATGGATTATGTAGATTACAGTCTTGAAAACAATGAAAGGATCAATCTCAACAAAAGTCTTTATGATTCAGCAAAAGAATTTGTAAAGGATATTCATTACGAACATCTGAAAAGCAATAAAAGTTTTGATGATGCCAACTATGAAAATATAAAAAATACACTGCGTAAAGAGATCGTTCTCAACAAAAAGAAATCTGCAGAGCTTGCAGCGCAGTCTGTTGAGATGTTTAGATCCAGAGATATTGAGATCGAAGATTTTGCTCAGGGAAAGAACGGGATCGGTGGTTTCTTTACCAAGGTCATAGACTTTTATCAACAGAAAAGAGCCGGATTTCCTTTTCCTACTACCCAGGAAGAATCTGTTATCAACAATTACAGAAAAGGAGCCTCTTCAAAGTCAAAGCATAAGGAAACCGACATTCTGGAAATCCTTGATCAGCTGATCGAAAACAGGATGCAGCTTATCCTTTTGTATATTGAAACCCAGAAAAAAGAGAAGGTTTTATCTGCTCTTCTTCCTTTAAAGGTAAATAAAGATATCCAGGATGAGCTCAAAAAGATTGAGGAAGAAAATGATCTTGTTCTGCTTTCCAAGTTTAATATCCTTATCAATGAAAATCTCAGGAATGAACCTTCTGCTTTTATTTATGAAAAAGTAGGTTCCCAGTTTCAGCATTATTTTTTCGATGAGTTTCAGGATACTTCAGAGCTTCAATGGCAGAATTTTGTACCATTGAGAGATCACAGTGTTTCTACAGAATACACTTCATTTACTTTGGTTGGAGACCCTAAGCAGAGTATTTACAGATTCCGGGGAGGAGAAAGCAAACTGATGCTGGATATTATCAACAAAAAAGAATTTTCTCCCAAGGAAGCTGACCTGCTTGTTTTAAAAGATAACTGGAGAAGTGCCCGGAATATTGTACAATTCAACAACGAACTCTACCGGTACCATTCTGAAGGGCTTGAAGAGGAACACCGGAATATCTTCGGAACAGACGCAGAGCAGGCTCCTAAATCAAAAATTGACGGAAGGGTAAAGGTCAATCTGATTGAAAATCTCACCAATGAAGAGTTCTATGATGATACTTCGGAAAGGATGCGGAAGGATATCCAGGAATGTCTGAATAACGGTTTTAAGTTTTCGGATATTACGATTCTGTGTCGTGGAAATTTTGATATTTTCAGTTATTCCCAAAAACTGGGAAATTTAAAAGTAAATTATCTCGGAGAGGAAACCAATATCAAAACAATTTCGGATAAAGGGCTTACCCTTGAACTTTCCAATACCTTAAAAGCGGTCATCGAATTCCTGAGATGGGAAATCAATCCTAAGAACAAACCTTGCCTGATCATGATGATGTATCATCTGAATACGCTGGGAAAAATTCATATGGCTGATTTCACTCTTGAAATGAAAGAAATTCTGGATATTGAAAATCATGAAGAGATCCTTGAGTTTCTTCAGCAAAAATATTCGCTACAGCTTAAGCAGGATAATTTCCCGAGGTTTAACCTATACAACTTTATTGAATATTATATCAATGAATTTTCTGTGGAAAACAAAGAAACGGACTTCCTGCTGAACTTTTTGGAAATGCTTTTCAACTTCACACAAAATGCAGGTGCAAGTACAAAAGAATTTCTGAAATACTGGGATGAAGAAGCTTCTTCCTACACCATTCAGGCTTCGGAAAATATTGATGCCATCCAGATCATGACCATTCATAAGTCTAAAGGCCTTGAGTTTCCCATTGTTTTCATTCCTATGATCAACAAAAACAGGGATAACGAGTTTACCAACTGGTTTGAAACCAATGAAAGCGATGCATTAAAATCAGTCAACATCAACCAGTTCAGTAAAAACCTGGAAGTGTATGATGAGGAAATTCAGGCATTTAATAAAAAAAACTCTTACAAAAACCTGATCGATAGATTGTGCCTTCAGTATGTTGCTACGACAAGGCCTGTAGAGCAGCTGTTCTTCTATCTTCAGAAAGCTAACAAAACATCCAATAACCTTGAACTGCTGGAGTTTCTTCAAACTAAAAATACAGAGAATGCTGATGAGTTTGATCTGTATGAGGTAGACCCTGAAATGCTGAAAAAACATTCGAAGACCAAAAGCTCGTCTTTTAAAACACAGAATATTCAGAATCTGAAAAACATTAATGAAAAAAGTACTTCCATAAAAATCGCCACTCCATCCAAAAATTACCAGGTACGGAATGAGAAAGTAAGGATCGGCCTTTTTGTGCATGAACTTTTATCAAAGATCAATACTGAAAAGGATATTCCCAAAGTACTGGAAGGCTATGCGCTGGAAGGCCAGATCACTCTGGAAGAGAAAAGTGAGATAGAGGATACCTTACAGGAAATTGTCAGAACCTATGCGGAGTTCTTTGATGAAAAATGGGAAGTAATCAATGAAAAAGACATTATGATCTCTGAAAACGGAGAAAGCCATATCTCACGACCTGACCGTATTTTAAAGAGTGATGAAGGCTATATCATTGTTGATTTCAAGACCGGAGAGCAGAAAAGCAAAGATGAAGCCCAGGTGGAAGGGTATAAAAACATTCTCGAAAAGCTAGGCAAAAAAGTCCTTAAAACCCAGATCATTTACCTTTAGAATCCATATAATTGTTGTTCCAAAATATAAAAAAACCAACCATGAAAATATATTTAATTTCCATTCTGATAAGCATCCTGTTGATGATATTTTCCGGAGTTATCATCTTCAATATTATTGATTACCTGGATCCGTCTGTCACAGAAGAAGGTCATAGATATATGCCTGCAGAAAGCTTAGCAAAATCTTTGTTTCTCAGTGCGATTATAGGAGCTGTAGCTTTCATATCAATCCTTAGAATACAAAGGCAAAGGCTGAATAAATAATCTCAAACAAATTTCCATTCCATAAATTATATAAATTTCTCATCATCTGAGCTTTAGCAACAAGGATAAAATAAAACTAAAGATATCGGTGAATAAAAACAAAAGTTATCAGGATCTTTCCTGTTTTTTACTGTATAATATTTTATTCTTATTGAATAGTATCATTAATGAGATGAATTTTCAGTTTTCAAAAAGAAAAAAACCGCCATTCTTCGAACAGCGGTTTTATATTGTTTAAAATTTTTAGTTTTAAGCAGTCGTATCAGGAGTGAACACTCTCTGTGATAATTCCTGGTCAAAAAGATATAGTGCTGATGGGTTATCACATACCATTTTAATTTTGGTCACATATTGGGAAGCACTTGCTTCTTCTTCTACCTGCTCATTGATAAACCACTGTAAGAATGATGTTGTTGCAAAATCCCCTTCCTCGTTAGCATTCTTTACAATATTGAAAATACTTTTAGTTACTATTTTCTCATGTGCCAATGCTTTCTCGAAAATATCCGTTGCATTCTCGAACTCATGAGGAGGTTTTGCAATTTCTCCGATAATGATCTCCCCTCCTACATCATTTAAATAATCAAACATTTTGTCCGCGTGCATCAGTTCTTCTTTGCTTTGTACTCTGAAGTAGTTGGCAATTCCATCAAGATCCTTTCCGGAAAACCATGCAGACATTGAAAGATAATATTGAGCGGCGTATTGTTCGTGAGCAATCTGTTCGTTAATTAATTTTGCAATTTTTTCGCTAACCATAAGTATTAAATTTATAGTCAAAAATAGGGAATAAAAGCCCGAAATCAAAAGTTTTACGGAAAATTAATACAAAAAGGATGGAAAAATATCCATCCTTTACGCATTAAAAAATCAAAATTACGAACTGTTATTTTACTTCAGGAGCAGCAGTCTTCATCGACTTGTTCATCATTTTTCTGTCTTTCATTGCCGTTCTTTTCTGTTCCATTTTAGCTTTTCTGTCAGCCTGCCATTTATCATATTGTTCAGGAGTAAGGATTTTCTTCATATCAGCATCCGTTTGTGCTCTTTTTGCTTTCATTTCCTCCATTTTAGCCTGTCTGTCCACTTTATTTTTTTCAAACTGTGTCTTCATTTCGGCTTTTCTTTTTTCATGAAGATCTTTTATCTGGGCAACCTGAGATTCGTTCAGATTAAGATCTTTCTGCATCTGTGCCAAACGTTCTTGTTGTTTCTGCTGCATCTTCTGCTTCATTTCTACTGTTTTTGCCTGTCTGTCCTGTGGAGTTGTCTGTTGTGCCATTGCAAAACTTCCCATTCCGATCAATGCTATTGCTAAAACTAATTTTTTCATCTTTTTTAAATTTTAATTAATTGTTATACATCTTTTTGATTAGCAATTAAATCATAAGTTAAATTAACACATTCATAAATAATGTTAAATTTTAACACAAACAAATCAAAAATAACACAAAAAAAAGGACAGATTATAAAAACCTGTCCTTCACACCACTTAAATATAATATATGAAAATTAATTTTTTACCAAACTGCCTCTAAAGCCATTATTACTACGATTTTGCTGAGCCGGAGCAGAACTTTCAGATTTTTGTCTGAACCCTCCGCTGTTTCCTCTGAATCCTCCATTATCTCTTGACGGAGCACTTTCTCTTCTTACTTCACTCTTCTCCCTGAAACCACCGCCATTATTTCTGAAACCGTTATTACTATTGGTGTTTCCTCTGAAACCACCGTTATCTGAGTTTCCTCTGAAGCCTCCTGTACTATTTTCTTTCCTGAAACCTGAGTTATCATTTCTTCCTGAATTTCTAAATCCGCTATTGGGTCTGCTGTCTCTTCTGATGACATCAAAAGTAGGATTATCAGCTCTGCGGAATTTTGACCGGTCTACTCTGTAAATATTGATATTTACATTTCTGTATCTCGGCATTACTGTATATCTCGGTACATAGTATGTTCTTCTGTAATTCTGGAAATATACGATCGGACTGGCCCCTCTGTAGTAATTATTCTGAAAAACTACAAATACCCTTGGCCCTAAGATTCTTTCCAATGCATAAAACCTGTCATAATACCATCTGTCCGGATTATATCTGTAGAAATTATTCCATACCGTAAAACTTCCATACAGATTATTCAATCTCATAATCTGGTCGACCTGCCAGCGGCTTAATCTGTTCTGTACAAAGAACCCGTTCCAGTCGATATTGACAATACTGTTTCTGTAATCGTTATAATAGCTTTGATAATAGTCATTTGGATAATAATCCTGAGGATAATTATAATAATAATCATCAGGAAAATAATGTCTGTCATCTTCATCACTGTAATACCCTCCTCCATTCTGATAATAACCATCATCATCCCAACCATTATTCGGATACCCCTGAGCTGACGTCAAAACGCCTACTCCCAAAGCTAATCCCAAAAATATTTTTTTCATTTCTATAGTCGTTAATTGGTTAATATATAGCAGAATATCTTAATTCTATCTTTTTGATACAAATAAAAAAAAGAAGTTAAATCCGTAGATCAAACTTCTTTTAAAATATTATTAACTCACTGATAATCAATTGTTAAATTTACAATCTTCGGCTATCTTTTATCCAATGTGCAATTTTTTTATTGAAAGATTCTTTTTCTTTCAGATCTTCCAGTTTTATATGCATTCTATAGCGCCAGTAGTGAGGGAATACCGCCGGATTATTGATCCTTTCATTATCGATCTTCTCATTCGAAAGCTCTGCATCTGTTGCCAGGAACTCCTGAATTGGAAAAATAGCCAGCATGGCATCATTGTATAAATGCTGTTTCATAATGATCTCTGCCAGATGAGGATTTAATTCTTCAGGGGCTTTTCCATATTGGATCAGCTGCTGGTTAAAATATCTTTGCGTCAAAGCAGGATCTTCTTTCCACCACTGTCTCAATGTTGAGCTGTCATGTGAAGACGCTGTGACCACATTCATATAGCTCGCATTTCTCGGATCATAGAACGGAATATTTTCAGCAGGCATACGCTGCACTTTAAGAGCAATGATAGCCAACTCGTCCATTACCACCGGGACACAGGCCGGAACCATCCCTAAATCTTCTCCACAGATCAGCATTTTGGTAGCATTAAGAATGACAGGAAGTTTTTCCATAGCTTTTTCATACCATAAATGATCCTGTCTTCTGAAGAAATAATCATGATACAGATCATAAATACGTTTCTGTTCCCATTCCTGAAGATACTTGTATGATTCCGTATTATAAACATTAAACCTCGGATGATACACTGTTTCTCCGTTTCTCTTTTCTGTTAAAAACAGAACGTTTGCACAAAGCGAGATAAGTTTCTCCTCAAGCGGACCTATTGGATTTTTCTTAAAGAAATCCACCAGCTTTCTTTGGGTATTAAATTCTTCTTTAAATGAATAGGTTCCGTCCTGATTATGATCCATAAATTCAAGAGCTTTCCCATTCTCTTCCCCAAAATAGTCCCATAATATCTGATTATTGATAAACGGCTTACAATACCTGTCAAAACTAAATGGAATATGCCAGGCTTTAAATTCATCCTCAACGATAGGAACTGCAGGATAAAAGTATCCTAAAATCCCCTGCACGGCAGAAACAGGCATTCTCCAGATTCTGAAGAAACCTAAAATATGATCGATTCTCATGGCATCAAAATATTGTTCCAATGCCTTGAATCTGTTTTTCCACCATCTGTAGTCATCCTCCTTCATGGCTTCCCAATTGTAGGTTGGGAATTCCCAGTTTTGACCAAGCTCCGTAAATTGATCCGGTGGCGCTCCGGCCTGAAAATCCATTCCGAACAGCTCCGGCTCAGTCCATGCCTCTACAGAATGTCTGTAAATACCGATCGGCAGGTCTCCTTTTAAAGAAATCCCCAGATTATGGGTATAATCTACTGCATCTTTCAGCTGTATATGAAGCTGATACTGTACCCAGGCATGAAGCATTGAAAGATCATAATCTTTGCTTTTTGCTGTAAAGAATTGTGAAACCTTTCCTGCAATATATTTTTTATGAGTTTTCCAGTCGTTGAAATTGGGAGTTTTGTATTTATCCCTTAATACACAGAAGGCTGCATAGGGAATCAGCCAGCTTTCATTATCCTTAATAAACTTTTTAAAGTTCCTGTCTTTATAGATCTTTTCCTTTTCAGCAGTGAATACAGCCTTTACATATTTCCATTTACCAGCGATCATTTTTTCATAATCGATCAGGTCAAGGGCATTCAGAGCTTCTTTTTCAGCCAGATATTCATCAACTAATTCTTTCGGTAAAGAATAATCAAGTTTTTCCAATGAAATATACTGAGGGTGTAGAGCATATACTGATACCGCAGCATACGGATAAGAATCTGTCCATGAATAATTCGCTGTAGTATCATTGATCGGAAGAATCTGGATAATCCCGAGATTTGTATCTTTTGTCCAATCTGCCAGTTTTTTAATATCTGCAAACTCCCCCACTCCAAATCCATCTTCACTTCTTAAAGAAAATACAGGAACTGCTACACCTGCATCATGATACATCTGGTATCCTTTGAATCTGAAATAATGATTGGAAACGATCTGCAGAACATCCGGTAATGGATTGGCTATGGTAAATCGATTCTCCCCACTTTCAACATCAATTACTCTTTCCTCTTTTGTATCATAAAGGCAATATTTAAACTGGATAAATTCATTTTCAGGGATTTCAACGGAAGCTTCCCATATTCCAAAATTGGTCTGAGATAAAGGAATAGCCTTATCATAGCTCCAATTCCCCAAAGACGCTGTATTACCAAACAATACAATTCTCCAGTCAGGATTATAAATGGGCGCCTCTATTTTGAATAAATGAGTATGCTTTTTTAAAACAGCCGCTTTCTCCGGAACAAAACCATGCAGTTTATTATAAAGAATCTTGTTGTTCAGGTAATTTTCAGGAAAATTCTTATTATTCCATTCATCAAAGATTACAAACTCCTTATAATTATGGGGAAAATTAAGATGATGCGGAACGAATTCTTCCCTTACAACATTTCCTTTTTCATCTACAACACGGTATTGATAAGAAACTGTTTTTGAAAAATAATCTACTTCACATTTCCATAAACCATTCTCTGCATAAAACATAGTATGGATATGTTCCGCAGTACCTTCCCCGCCAATTACCAGCTCAAGGCTTTCTCCGGCTTTTACAATATATCCTACGTTAAAGTATAGTTTCATCTATATTTTTTTATAAAAGTACATTTTAATATCGAAAAATAAAACTTATTAAATATCAAATAATCATTAAAAAACCTTCCCAATGCCCTGGAAAGGTTTTAAAATAAGTCAAATTTTTTGACATTTAATATTTGTTGTATCTTATGAAATAATTATTGGGTAATAAGAACTTTTTTATTCAATATTACTTTTCCTGATTCATCGGTAACACTCACAATATAAGCTCCGCTTACAAGTCCTTTAAGATAAACTTTTTGATCCAGAGAGCCATCTTTTACGGATAAGTTCTGATTCATCACATTTTTACCGGACATATCAAACACATTCAGTTTAATATTTCCTTTCACATTCTTATTATTGACATGAACATTGATATAATGCTCATCAACTCTGGTAGGATAAATATCAAGATTGGCCAATGTATTCACAGCAGAAGCTTTATCATTTACAAAATACTTACTTGCCAGATCATAAATATGCAGGTCTTTCTCACCCGGAAGCTGCTTCGCCTGTAAAGTTTCCAGATCTACCTCATACATAGGAGCTCCTTTTGCACTTGCAATAACTACCTTTCCCTGAGCGTTCACTGCGGAACCGTTTACAGAATAATTATCCGGAATACCTGCTATTTTCCCTATAAACTTAGCCTTTAATTCTTTAGTTGATACTTTGAAAACATTTCCTGAAGCGGAAAAAACATAAAAATTATTATCAGCATCGGCGATCATATCCCCTCCAAAACCGGTTGCCATAGCAGTAAACGAATTCTTTCCATTAGATGCATCATCTTTAATGATCCCCAGATCATTCACTACATATTGCCCGCCTTTATTACTTATTTCAAGGAATTGAGTTCCGGCATTATTCACAGCATAAATATTGCCATTATAGCCGGTTGCCATTCTTGTGATATGAGAATTAATATCACAGGAAGATATTCTTGCTACAGTATTCTCTACCAGTTTAATTTCCTTAGTCTGAGGATTCATCACATAAATATTAGAGGAGAACATAGGCATATATACCAAATTATTATTTGATGAATCATATGCCAATGCAGCCATTGTCGCTGCCTGAGAATTATGGTAAGAATTTCTGTCTTCAGCTACAACAGCCCTTTTTCCCTGGGAATATACCTTTGCAGAAGAACCGGCAGTAAAAATTTTCTCTCCTGAAGTACCATTTGTAGCATCAATTACACGGAAATCATTAAAAGTAATACTCTGAGTATCTTTTCCTGTAATCGCAAATAGATCCTGCTGTGCATATGTATTAGCACCCAGTAATAATAAAAATAGAGGGAATAAATGTTTTTTCATAATATGTAGATTTTAGATTCGTGAATATTTCGATATCACTAAGTTACACAAAAAATAAAATAAAAAAACAAAAAATCCCCGGTATTTGAATAAGATTTACAATAAATTAATACCAATGATGTGATACCGTTAATTATTAAATAATAAATAGCACTAAGTATTATAAATGCGGCTTACAGTCATTTTGATTTAGACATATTACTTATATGGGATCAGCTGGTATTTGTATAGTATAAAAGAATTTGTAGTTTGTGGTTTGGGTATCCAGCAAAAAAAAGTCTCATGTATTTGTTATACATG